>NZ_JTLI01000121.1 GCF_000799075.1 Cetobacterium sp. ZOR0034 | reverse complement strand
TTTTTATTATATAAGGAAACTATAGAAAAAATTTATCCAAAAAATATTGAAAAATTTGAACTCAAGGAGTAAAAATAGTATAATAAAATGAAAACTCAAAGTTGTGAATACCACAAAATACCGCAGGTGTAGTGCGGGTGAATAGTTATTTGAGCCAACGTATTAAGAAGAACGAGATTTTGGGAATATTACACCATATTTAATATGAAATATTTCTAAAAGAACAAGACTAGAATTGCATTTAGGGCAAATTAATGGATTCGTCTTAAAAGTTTTGAAAATACGTTCAGCCCAAGAAATTTTGTCTTTAAAAA
>NZ_JTLI01000120.1 GCF_000799075.1 Cetobacterium sp. ZOR0034 | reverse complement strand
CTACACTATACTGATCTATTGTGCTTCCAAATGAGAATACATCCCACTTCACACTCACTCCACCTCTCCATTCTGCATTATCAAAACTATTATCATAATGATGACTCTCTTTTGATGTTCCGTAAGTTCCAAATGCATCTATTTGTGGTAATAAACTTGATCTCGCTACTATCTTTTCGGCCGATGCATAATCTACTTTATTCACTGCTAATTTCGCTGATAAACTATTATTTAATGCCACATCTAAATCTTTCTCAAAATCAATTCCTGTTGTTAAGTTTTCTGGAACCATAAATTCTTTCAAAACAATCTCTTCATTTGTTGGTATCA
>NZ_JTLI01000119.1 GCF_000799075.1 Cetobacterium sp. ZOR0034 | reverse complement strand
AAACGCTGAAAGTACTTGGGGGGCAGCCCCCTGGGAGGATAGGAAGTTGCCAATCTTTTTTATTTTTTGTAAGTTTCAAACAGTAAAAATTATGTTAAAAAAAATAAAGGAAATTTACATTTCTATTAGTATACTCAATTATGAAAAAATATTTTTTTAACAAACAAACACAGTAAAAATAAGGTTTTATGATAGAATTGTAAATAATTTTTAAATAAAAATAAAAAAAGTTTGTTGACAAAATATATTCGTTGTGGTATGATTATATATGTCAGCGGGAAACACCGCAGACAACAACTGAATGAAAAGGACATTAACAACCGAATAG
>NZ_JTLI01000118.1 GCF_000799075.1 Cetobacterium sp. ZOR0034 | reverse complement strand
TTAAATCTTTTTATTTTAACACTCCCCCGTGTTTATAAAAAACCTTCCTTTTCCCCAAGAGGAAGGTTTTTTATTTTTTGCAAAAATATGATATAATAATCGAAATTTAAATAAAGGAGAGTTATATGAAATATAAAACTTTAATTTTCGATGCCGATGAAACTCTTTTCGATTTCAAAGCTTCTGAAAAAGACGCGCTAAAAAAAACCTTAATCGAATATAATATCGATTACAATGAGAATCATCACCTAGAAATCTACAAAGAAATCAATACAAAGATTTGGAAAGAATTAGAAGAGGGAAGTATCACTCAAAGTGAATTAAAAATAGAACGGTTTAGAAGATTTTGCGAAAAATTAGAATTAGATTTTAATCCAGAAAATTTTGCTTATAGCTATATGAATCATCTTTCTAACTCTTCAATTTTATTGGATGATGCTTTAGATCTGATTCAAACCCTACATAAAAAATTTGATTTGTTTATTATCACAAATGGACTGACTAAAGTTCAAACTGGAAGAATTAGAAACTCTATTATTGCGCCTTATTTTAAAGATATCATAATTTCTGAAGAGGTTGGAGTATCTAAACCAAACCCTGAAATTTTTGAAATTATTTTTAAAAATAATAATATAGAAAATAAAAGTTCAGCTTTAATGATTGGAGATAGTTTGACATCTGATATTAAAGGTGGAAATAATTTTGGAATTGATACTTGTTTATTCAATCCTAATAAAATTGAGTTTAAAAGTGAAATTAAGCCCGTGTACGAAATTTCGTACCTAAAAGAACTTTTAAACCATTTATAAAAATACGTGTTTTCTATTTTAAAACATTGGTTTTTTTTGCGTTCTATTTTCAAGAAAATAAAAATTTTTCTTTTCTGAAAAAAAACATTGTTGACATTTTTTTACGGATATGGTATTATTAATTGAAACCGATGATTAAGTA
>NZ_JTLI01000117.1 GCF_000799075.1 Cetobacterium sp. ZOR0034 | reverse complement strand
TGATACCAACAAATGAAGAGATTGTTTTGAAAGAATTTATGGTTCCAGAAAACTTAACAACAGGAATTGATTTTGAAAAAGATTTAGATGTAGCATTAAATAATAGTTTATCAGCGAAATTAGCGATAAATAAAGTTGATTATGCAGCTGCCGAAAAGATTGTTGCGAGATCAAGTTTACTACCACAAGTAGATGCGTTTGCAACATACGGAACATCAAAAGAGAGCCACCATTTTGACAATAGCTTTGATAACGCAGAATGGAGAGGTGGAGTGAGTGTGAAGTGGGATGTATTCTCATTTGGAAGCACAATAGATCAGTATAGTGTAG
>NZ_JTLI01000116.1 GCF_000799075.1 Cetobacterium sp. ZOR0034 | reverse complement strand
AAATCAATTCCTGTTGTTAAGTTTTCTGGAACCATAAATTCTTTCAAAACAATCTCTTCATTTGTTGGTATCATCAATTTTAATTTTAAATCCTTCTTTGCAATCTCTAAATTTGTTTTTGTTCCTGTTATCTGAGATTCTAACTCTAAAATTGAGTATTCTGTTTTTAACAGATCAGCTTTTGTTACTAATCTTAAATCTAACTGCTCCTTTTGCTTCATCTGTCTAGCTTGTAACTCTTTCATAGACGATTCTAAAACTGTTAAATCTTTTTCATAGTTGATTATACTGCTATATATTGAGATTATATCTAATCTTACATCTCTTTTTTCTGATAATAAGTAGATATTTGCTATATTCTTTGAAGCTTCTGCTCCTA
>NZ_JTLI01000115.1 GCF_000799075.1 Cetobacterium sp. ZOR0034 | reverse complement strand
CCATAAACGCTGAAAGTACTTGGGGGGCAGCCCCCTGGGAGGATAGGAAGTTGCCAATCTTTTTTATTTTTTGTAAAAATAAAAAAGAGAGTTTTATCAAAACTCTCTTCCGTTAAATTCTTGTAGTGTTGTATTTAGTTTTTCTAAAAACGATACAAAGATTTCAAGTTCTTTATCAGAAAATAAACCTTGAAATTTTTTTTGCAATTCAGGTAAAAAATTATCAACAAATGTGATTGCCTTTTTTCCATCATCAATAAGATATAAACCTTTTCTTCTTTTATCTAATGCTTTTTTTTCGATTAAACCTTTATCTTCTAAATTAGTGACATATTTAGTTACTAAAGATTTTTCAAGTTTTCTTAATTTTGCAATATCATATTGTGTTATTCCTGGATTTTCATATATTATACGAAGATATAAACTTTCTGTTCTTGTAATTTCTAATTCTGAAAGTAGATTATCAAATAAAAAATTAATCTCTTTGTTGATTGCAGATATTAGAAGAATTGCACCTCGATTTGTTTTCATATAATCACCTCGTATAATGAAGATATAAAAATCTTCATCAATTTATTTGTTATAATTTACTAAAGTGCTGTGGATTAT
>NZ_JTLI01000114.1 GCF_000799075.1 Cetobacterium sp. ZOR0034 | reverse complement strand
CTATATCCGCCGCTGATAATGATCCTCCTGGATGTCCTGACTTAGATTTACAAATCATTTGAACAATGTCTTTTCTAACTTCACGTGCTTTATCTTCTACAAGTTTAATATCTCTTACTTTCATCAACTCTCTCCCTTAAATATACTATTTTTTTGCATTCTCCCAATCTTTTAAAAATCTTTCTATCCCTTTATCAGTCAATTCGTGTCTTGTCATCGCAATAATTATTGAATATGGAATTGTTCCTATATGAGCTCCTGCTTTTGCCGCTTCTTTAGCATGCCAAGGATTTCTAATACTAGCTG
>NZ_JTLI01000113.1:11572-49555 GCF_000799075.1 Cetobacterium sp. ZOR0034 | reverse complement strand
TTTTATTTTTTCTGCTTTGCAAATACAGGGAAATTTGCTTTGCAATAACATCCTATTTTATTTTACAATAAACATCTCTTTGTCTTTTCATTAAATCTTCTAACTTTTTATTTTCAAGTTCAATTTTATCTTGCAGATCCTGGAGTCTAAAAGTTGTATCATTGAGCAATTTTAGATGAGGATGAGACAGAATAGCATTCTTTATATTAATTTCCAATTTATCAACATTATAGAAAACTTTACATCCTTCACACCTATAATAGTAATAACTTTTAGTTTTTTTACTAACAATATTTCCTGCAAATTTCTTTCCACAACTACAGTAGAGAAGCCCAGAAAATAAATATTTTCTTTTAGGGTTTTTAAATTTTTTCCTATTATCTTTTAACAAAGCATTTATGAGATTAAATTCCTCATCAGTAAGTAGAGCAGGTAAAACTTTTTTACTGGAGATAAAAGGATCTTTATTTTTAACCTTTTTTAGTGTATAAGGGTCTTTAATAAACTCCCCGAACATTCGGTGTCCGATTAATTCAACTTTTCTTACTTGCTCTAAAAAGGTAGAATAATTAATGCAGTAAAGCTCTGCAACTTTTTTAAAACTTCTATATTTTAAAATATCTAAATACTTTTGTCTTTCTAAATCCCAGGTTTCTTCATTTTTAACAATTTTTTTCTCTTTATTAATAATTTTAACTTTAAAATGTGGTAGAAGACCACCACCAAGATACCTATCTGTATTAGCTAAGGCTGCCATAGAAACTTTAGTTCTTATCCTCATTTTTCTTCTTTCCATTTCAGAGAAGATAAGTCTTATTTTAGCCATTGCATCTGTATTATCGTCTCTAAAATCCAAAGGGCCTTCCATAACTGAAATTAATCTAACATTATGTTTTCTAAAATCGTTGAAGAAAAGAGTTACATCTTTAAAGTCTCGTGATATTCTATCAGAGTTTTGAACAACAACACCTTCAAACTTTTTCAAAGGTAACATAGCCATTATTTTTAAGATACCATCTCTATCGGCTATACCTCCAGACATAACATCTTCAAAGCTATCAATTATATTAAGATTATTTTTTTTACAGTATTCATTTAGAGATTCTCTTTGTGTTTCAAGAGAACCTCTATCTTTTTGCATTTCTGTAGAAACTCTAAGGTATGTAACAACTTTCATTTATTTAGCTCCTTTTTTACATTTTGCTTTTAATTCCTTAATTTTTAATATGGCAGCTTTGATATTTTCTTTTTTCATAAGATCCTCCTTATTTTTCAAATAATTCTAAGTTATCTTTATTTATTTCTTGTTCATTTTTTAAGTTTATTTCTTTTTCCAGTTCAGCTAGATATTTTCTTAAATCTTTGACTTCTTTTTGAATCTTATTTAATTCTTCTGGAGAAGCAGATCTAATTTTTTTTATAGATTTATTTAAGTTTGTATAGTTTAAAACTGGTATAGTTGCTGAAGGTGTTGAAACAGAATCCCAATTAGAATTTTTAAAAAAACAAAATATTAATCATGCCCAAGGTTATTTAATTGGAAAACCAGATTTGATAGAAAAGTTTATATTATAACAAACAATATTGTTAAATTAATAGAAAAAACTTGAAAAAATATAAAAATACCTGTTATAACTTAAGATAAGTGTTACTAAAATAAATATACAGCAGGAGAAAAATATGAAAAAAATAATGGTTTTATTTATTTTGTTATTGTGTATGGGGTGCTCATCTACATCTAGGAGAGACTCCAAGATTTCAAAGTATTTTACATTCAAAGAAGCAACTGATAGTGCTATAGCTAGAAAATATGGGATTAAAAATACTCCAAATAATTCTGAATACAAAAATATAGTTTATACAGCCCAAAGAATGGATGAAGTTAGAAAAGCCTTAAGAACTAGAGTTTATGTTACAAGTTGGTATAGAAATAAAAAATTGAATAAAAGAGTAAAAGGAAGTGGAAATTCATATCATCAAAAAGGTTTAGCAGTTGATTTTAAAATAAATGGAAATGCTAAAGATATTAAAAGAAAATTAGACAGAGCAAAAGTGAGTTATGATCAACTTATTTTTTATCCTAGGCAAAATAGAGTTCATATAAGTTTCAAAAAATCTAAACGTCAAGAACGAAAACAATATTTTATAATAAGATAAATGACCATTTTGAAATGGTCATTTTTACTTTATGATATATTACAGCAAGGGTTTCTCGAAGAAACATGCTGACCTTACTTCTGTTAGGTGTATTTGCATAGATTGGGTTTAATTTAAAGTCTATATTTTTAGCAAAAAATTTAACACGATACATGTGGAAATCATTGCTAATTACTCCTATTGATGTAGAGTTTTGAGGAATCAGTTTTTTAGAAAATAAAAGATTTTCTAGAGTTGTGCTTGATTTGTTCTCTTCAATAATATTTTTACTAGAGATAGAATGCTTTAAAAGATATTTTTTCATTGCTTCACTTTCTGCTATAATCTCATCTTTACCTTGTCCACCAGATACTATAAATATTGTATTTGGATATTTTTGGTGATACTTTATAGCGGCATCTAATCGATATTTTAAGATATTTTTAGGCTGAGTCCCACGCAAACCAGCGCCTAAAATTATAACATATTCATTTTTAAGTTCGCTATATTTAGAATTGTTTATATCAGAGATAATTATTCCTAAAGTAAATAAAAAGACTCCTGTAAAGATAAGAGCGCTTAATTTCACAAAATTTCTTATAAATTTGGTTTGTTTTGAAATGAAATAAAAATAGAAACAACTTAGTAGATATATAAAGAACAATATATTTATAAAAAATGATGACGGAAATTTTTGTTTATAAAGAATAAAAGAGCAAAGAATAATAAAATGAGATAAGAACTTAAAAAAAATCATGATAACCTCCTATAAATATTTAAAGATATTTTAGCATTATTTTTATTTTTTTTACAGCATAAGTGGTCATATTTATATAAAATGATCTATACAATAGAAAGGGGTATAAAAAAAATGTCCTCTAATATAATAGAGGACAACGCTTTAGAATTTTAGAAAGTTTAAGAAGGCTACTAACGTAGGTATTGTTATTAAGCTAAATATTGTAGATAAAAGAGAACAGCTTGATGTAACAAGAGGTTCACGATTATATTTTAAAGAATAGGCTATAATAACTGAAGCTGTGGGTGTCCCCATCATAACAATGATAACACCTAAACTTTCTTTAGAAAGAGATAAGATACCGAATAAATTACAAATATAGACAACAACCAAAGTAAGAATAGGAATAAATATTGTTTTTATAATTGAAAATTGCCAAGCGATAGAGTTTTTAAATGATTCTTTGATTGATAATTCAGATAATTTAAGTCCAGCTGCTAACCAAGACAACGGAGAGCATAAGCCTGCGAGGAAACTTAGTGGTTTATATATCCAAAATGCAGTTTTGTCAATTCTCAAAAAAGCATATTTTTGTCCACTTATGTTTACTTGAGGAAGATACTCTTGAAAGATCCATATGAACAACCCCATAAAAGTAGCTAAAATAACTGGATTTAATAGCATAGATTTTATATTTTTATTATCCATTTTAATACCGGACATTTTAATAAATCCATATGAATATAGCAAAACTCTGTATGGAATAGAAAAAATTGAGGAGTAAATTATTCCCAAATCTCCATAAAGAGCTTGCACAATAGGGATTCCAAATACAGTTATCCCACCAAAAACTGTCATCATTTTTAATGTAAGTTGCTTTTCAGAATTTAAATTTTTGAAGAAGTATTTTCCCGTTAAAATTAGAGTTAAATGAATAAGGATACTCCAGATTAAAATATTTAAGCCATTTGTAAATGTAGTTTTATCAAAATCTTTCATAAAAGCATTGAATGATAATGCAGGAATAGAAAGAGATAATATTATTTCTCCTAAAGGTATAGAAAAATAACTTTTAATTTTTTCTGTTTTTCCTAAATAAAAACCTAAAACCATAATAGAGATTGAAGAAGACATAACTCCAATTATATTTTGATCTGATAGTATAGATATAAGTATGTTTGTTGTATTCATTGATTTTCACTCCTGTTATTTATTCTATTATAAGATTAGAAACTTCCATTTTAAGAAATTTTATTAGATCATTTGGATTAATTTTTATTTGTAAACCTCTTTGTCCTCCACTGATAAAGATAAAATCCTTATTTATACAACTGTGATGAATTAAAGAAAGATGTCTCTTTTTTATGCCTATAGGAGAACATCCACCTCTAATATATCCAGTTTTTTCTTTTAATTTAGCAAGTTCAAGCATTTCAACTTTTTTTGAATTTACAATAGAAGCAACCTTTTTTAAATCAACCTCATCACTACCTGGGATGCATATTATAAAAAGATCATCTTTATCATTTGTAAGTGCTAATGTCTTAAAAACTTTTGTTATATCATTTCCTGTTTTTGATGCTACGTTGATTGCTCCTAATTCATTTTCATCAATTTCATATTCGATAATATCGTAATTTATCTTAGCTTTGTCAAGCTCTCTCATAGCATTTGTTTTCTTTATGGCCATCTTAACTCCTTTTAGTTTTAAATTTATTTTTTATCCACTTCTATTGTATATATAATAGAAGTGTTTATGTTTTCTAGAATTATAAAGTATGACAAAGATATTGATTAAATAATTATACATCAATAATGGCCAAAAATAAAAATTTTATAATTGTCCATATGTGTTGTCTAGTTACTTAAAATAAAAAAAATATAATTTAGATTATATCATAGTATGTAGTGAAAAAAATATACAAAAGTTGCTTTTTGCTGTAAAACGATTTATAATATGTTATCAAAATTTAAGGAGTGATAAAGATGAAGAAAGCTATACTATCGTTACTGCTTTTAATGTCGTCATTGAGCTATTCTAGCTGGTGGGGAGGATTAGATGGTGGTACAAGGGCTGCTATAGTAACTGGATCTGCTCTAATACTAGGATCGCAATACAACCAAAGTGAATATAGACATCAACAAGATTTAAGAAAATTAGACACGCAGATTCGTAGAGGATATGAAAGACAGGCTGTAATAGAGAATGCGAATAGAAAGTATTCAAATGTGGGTGCTCCAGGATATTTATATGAAAATCCAAGACCTGTTCAGCAAAATTATAATCAAGGATATAATTCTAGAGGTGGTTCGGGAGCAAGAATTATCTATTCAGATCAAAGAAGTCAAATTTTAGAGATGGCAGATGGAACTAGAATAGTAATAAATCAATAAAACAATAAAAGGAGAGTTTAATAAGCTCTCCTTTTATTATGTTTGTTTATGATAACATATTAATAAAAATAGTTATAATTGAAGCGTTCACAAAATCAATAAATAAAGATCCAACAAGAGGTAATGCAAAGAAAGCTGTTGGAGAAGGACCGTTAGCAGCTGTAAAAGACTCCATATTGG
Organism: Cetobacterium sp. ZOR0034; assembly: GCF_000799075.1. NCBI lineage: Bacteria > Fusobacteriati > Fusobacteriota > Fusobacteriia > Fusobacteriales > Fusobacteriaceae > Cetobacterium > Cetobacterium sp. ZOR0034. The sequence continues at coordinate 44,106 of NZ_JTLI01000113.1, read as the reverse complement.
CCATAGCATTAGGTGTTGCACCCATTCCAAAACCACAATGACCTACAGCCATAACCGCAGCATCATAGTCTTTACCCATCATTCTAAATGTTACAAAATATGCATAAAGAGCCATTACTATTTTTTGAGCTAAAAGAATAGCTACTAAAGGAACAGCTAAAGCGGCTAATTCCCACAATCTCATTGACATAAGAGCCATTGCTAGGAAAAGTTGAAGAGCGATATTTCCTACAGTATTAATAGCGCTTAAAGGAATCTCAACTTTATAAGCATCAGTGATATTACGAAGGATCGCAGCAATAATCATAGGACCTATATACACAGGAAGAACAATTCCTAAATTTTTGGCTAAAGGAGTTACGAATCCACCAATTCCCATAGCTAGAACTATATAAACAATAGCTTTAAAGAGTAAATCTTCATTCAAATTAAGTTTGTCTTCATTTAAAACTTCATCTTCAGAAAGAATAAATTCCTCTTCTTTTGGAGAAGAAAGATTATGTTTAAGCATTAATTTTTTACCAACAGGGCCACCGATAAGGCATCCAGCAACTAGACCAAATGTAGCAGAGGCAATAGAAACTGACATAGCACCAGTAGCTCCAGCAGCTTCTAAAACAGGTCCGAAAGCGCCTGATGTACCGTGCCCACCAGTAAGTGGAACAGATCCAGCAGCAATACCAATAAGTGGATTTAAGTTAAAAACTTTAGCCAGAGATACACCAACTACATTTTGAATGATTACAAGAATAACTGCAACTAATAAAAAGGTAAAGACTTGTACTCCTCCTTTTTTTAACATTTTTAAACTAGCTAAAAATCCAATTGTAGTAAAAAATGCAACCATTAAAAGATCTTTTAAAGATCCATCAAAATTAAAAACAAAGAGTTGAGAGTTATATCCTATTAAAGAAAAAATTGAAAAAATAACTCCACCTATAACAGGAGCGGGAATAAAAAATTTTTCAAAGAAATAAATTTTATTTTTAATCCATCTTCCAATTAATAATAAACAAACTGCTATAGCCAAAGTTTCTGCCATGTTAAATGTGTGTGTGAACATAAACTTCCTCCTTGAAGAATTTATTTGAAACATTTTGTTATATTTATTGTACAAAAACATTGTTAAGTATACAAATATAAAAAAAATATACAGCATATTTATGCTGTATATTTGTCATATACGAAATGTATAATTGATATATTTTATATATAGTTAATTAAAAAAGCTCCAAAAATAGAGTGTTCTCATTTATAATTTTTTTTGTATTTTTTAATAAAATTTTCTTGGAGAAGATTGGACCATCGTAAACAAAAGTGTGATATTCACCATTTTCTCCGCAAACATCTGAACCAGTCAGTTTAATTTCTTCAATAAGATCATGTGTAAGAGTTTTTCCTAAAAAATCTGTATTTAAATTTTTTAAATTTATTTTTTTGATAATAGCTTTATAACCTAAATCTATAAATTCCTTAACTAATTCTTCTCTATTTTTTTGCCAAAGAGGAAAAATAGCATCTAATTCAGTATTTTTACATCTTTGTTCTCCCCACTCTCTGTGATGTTTTATATCTATATCACCAAAAATACAAGCTTCAGCTCCCAATGTTTTCATATTTTTTAATGCATTCTCAAATGTTTCTTCATAGTTATTACCTTCACATTCAACAATCAAAAGAGGAATGCTTGTAGAAGATGAAACTTGTTTCAAAAGTTCTATTGAAATATCGTGGAACCAAGATTCACCGTTATTTTTATTTATTGTTGTCATGAGAGCGATGGGTTCATACCCAAGTGAAATCGCTTTATGTAAAGACAGTGTACTATCTTTACCCCCGCTAAAAGAAACTACAACTTTTATACCCATAAAATCCTCCGGAAAATTTAATCTATCATTACAATATTATAGATAATTGAGAGTATAAAAACAAGAGGAATTTAAAAAAATAAAAGAAAAAAGGAAGTGACTTAAAAATGGAGTACATAGGGATAGATAACCTGTAAAAACTAGAGTTGAGGAGGTAAAAAATGGGATACAAAAAATCATTTTCAGAGGTAGATTCTAAATATTGGGGAGAGTATAAGGTTAGAATGTCTAAAGCACAGGGAGTTGAAGAGGTAAAGAAAATATTTTCTATGGTTGTAGCAGATCTAGTAAAAGAGATTGAACCAAAACTAAATCCTATATATGGAGAGTTCAGTGGTGATTTTGAAATAGATGTAAAAAGTGAAAAAAAATATAAAGTAGCTGCAAAATTAGCGGATGATCCAGCATATGTTGATTTAGTAGAAAATTCAGATTTACCAGCAATTTTAGCAAAATATGCAGAGATGGCGGTTAATAAAAAAACGCATCTTTTAGGAAAAGAAGGGCAAGAAAACGGAAAGAAAATAGTTCATTAAAATTAAGATCCCCGTACTATTTAGTACGAGGATCTCTTTATTTTGAGGGCGGGAATTTTATGAAAATTTATACTAGAATGATTTTCTTAAACCAAGTTTGTAGAACATTCTTTCTTTATCTGGAGATGGTTCTTTTTTATAGTTTTCAACTGTAGCAGTTTGCCAATAAATTTCTCCAACTACAGTTAAACTAGAATCAACTTTATAATTGAATGTTGTACCGATTCTTGTTTCACTACTGTCTTTTGTATTTTTATAAGTTGAACTTGTTTTAGATTTATCTTTTACATCGTAGTCTAAGTCAAATCTTCCGAAAGGACCAACAACTAATTTATCAGTTAGATTCATGTTGTATCCAACTCTAAGTTGCCAACGCATGTATTCTGAAGAGTGTTCAACATATTTATATTCATTATAAATAGAAGCCCATACAGAGTCTTTGTTAGAGAATCTATGTCTGATTCCTAATAATTGAACTTCTTGATACCAGTCACCATAATAAGTTTCAGAACCAGTTTCTCCTAATCTTGATTTTTTGTCTACTTCAGCAAAAGCAGGACCAGTAAATCCACTTAAATATAAATTTGTAGAGTCAGACAATTTATATGTCATATCAGGATAGAATCTTAGATTTAAATATCTTTTTGCTTGACTAGAGTTACTAGTGTCATCAATAGCCCACTGCTCATATCTAAATCCAACTTTAGGAGTTAGAGTGAAGTTTCCGTTGTTGTACTTATACCCACTTGCAAATAATTCAAATCTATCTCTTTTTGTTTTAAAACTAGGAGTAGTTGATCTTTCTTTTCCATATTGATCTTGATACAGATACTTGAAATCAATTTTCAAAGCTGATCCTTCTGGAGTAATACTACCACTAACGTAAGGCATAAATACATCGGAAGTATTATACTTACTATCATACTGCTCATTTTCGAAACCGAACTCGATTGTGTGTGCAAAAGCACCAACAGATAAAATACTAGCTAATAATAAAATAATTTTTTTGGACATTTAAGTCTCCCCCTTTTTTTATTTTAATGAAAACTAAATAGTTAATCTTGTTTTAATCTTTTTTATTTATATGTTTGATTCGTTTATAAACTTAATACACTCTTTAGCTGTTTCAGGAGTTGAATTTTCAAGAAGAATATCAGCGTCCACATTATATTTCTTTATACAAGCTAAAAGAGTTTTAATATCGAAGTTCCCATGACCGATAGGAACAACTTTAAGACGATTATCCTCTACTAAGAAATCTTTCAGGTGAATGATTTCTATTTTGTCAGAGAAAAGCTCAAAAGCTTTCTCAATAATCTCTTTTTGGTTTTGAAAATTTGTAATATCTAAATAGTTAGTTGGATCAAATATAACTTTTAGGTTTTTAGAAGGAACGGCCTTTAGAGCTAAATCCATTTTTTCAGGAGTACATATAATATCTTTTTTAACTCCTTCAATACCAACAAATGTTCCAGTTTTTTCGGCATAACTAACAATCTCTTTTAAAGTATCTAAGAATGTATTGAAAGCTTCCTCAGAGTCATTTAAAGGTGTGTAAGTATAGTCAGTTGTTAGACAACCAGTTTCAGTTCCAACAAGACAGTTATCAAAATTTTTCGAAAAATCAAGATGATATTTGAATTTTTCAATATCAGCATATCTTTTTTCCTTATCTGGATTTCCCATATTGATATAACAGCCTAAAACAGAAAGTCTAACTTTTTCTTCAGTTAGATTATTTTTTAAAAAACCAGCTAAATCAGTATTAAGATTTTCTTTTGAAACTTTAAAATCAATAAAAGATTTCCCCAAAGCTAGTTGCATACATTGTCCATCAAGTGATGTTATTTTTTTTAAAAGCGATGAGAAATTCTCTAAATTGTAGTTTCCCATATCGTGAGCTCTAATTCCCACTTTCATCATAATTATTTCTCCTAAATCGTTTTTTTATAAATTACATTTTTATCATATACAGAGTTTCCTTCAATATGTTCACCGTGGATATATCCGCCACTTGTAATATATTTAGGAATAGAGTTTTCTTTTCCCTTTAAAGTAGCATCTAAAGTAACAAGTGCTAGTGCTTCAGGAGAATCAACTCTAGAGTTTAGATAGTTTGCATTCTCAACAAAATATCCATTTTTAAATTTAGTACTTACGATATTATCTCCAATAACTCTTGCTATTTTTAAATAGCTATCATTTTTTGTGATATTGTAAAGATCAGTCATTAAGAAAATAGCGTAAGGTGATGCATTTTTGGTATTTAAATCAAGATTGATATTTTTTCCATCTGGGGTTCCAATATCTCCTAAATTAAATGTTTTATTGACCATTCCTCTAGCGAAATTCCAAAGATCGCCATCTTTAGAAACTTCATAAGACCTAATAAGCGCTAAAGGATATTCTTCAGTTGTTGGCTTTGTTCTAGTAAGCTTAGAACCTTTTTTACCATAGTATCCATCTCTAACTAAAACATAATCAGTTAAATCAGTTCCGTCATTCCAAATAGGCTTAATCTCTCCAGTTTCAAAGTCAAAAGCAACTTTGTAGAAGTTTTTAAGTGTATCAACAGACCAATTTAATAGATCTTTATCCCCAGTTTTTTTATAGATTTCAGTTAAAACTAAAGCGTTGTCAACAACAATAGCTTTTGCATTTCCTTTGAAAAGTGCATTCCCCTCTTTGGCAATATCCCCAAATTCAGGACCAAATTGTCTGAAAGCTCTATCTCCGAATTTAGAGTTAGTATCAGAATCAGATTTTGGTGGCCACTCTCTTTGTTTTGGAGAAGAGAATTGATAGACAGGTGCACCAGTTTTAGGATTTTTAGCAAGTTCAAATTGTTTTAAAAGAGTTTTTGCCCAATTAATCATATATGGATTATTTTCAAAACTGTTTAAGGTATAAGCTGAATATACTAAATCAGATGCAGCATTAATAAATGTTAATCCTTTTGTTTCTGGTAAGATAGGCAACTTAGAGGGATCAACAATATCTTTAGGTGTATTGTTTTTAAAAATCTCCATATCTAGATTTTTACTATAACTTCCATGTCTTCCCATATCTAAAGTTTCCCAATCCTCTACATGAGCATTCCAAAAAGCAGTAATATATTGTTTTGTATTTTGAGGGGCAACTTCATATAAAAAATCATAATAAGGAAAGTGATTTTTTAGTTCATGAACTTGATTTTTATCTTGAGGTCCTTCTAATTTGAGAGTATCTAAGTTTACAAATCTATGACCTCCCCAATAGTAAAGGCCATTTTTATCAGTAAAATTAGCTAAGAAATATTTTGTAGTATCGATTGCTGTATCTTTATATTTTGAATCGCCAGTAACTTCAGATAAGATAAGGAGTGTTCTTAAAAAATTTTGTTGATTTGCAAAATTTGATATTTTTACTTTGTCTCCATTAGGGTATATCCATTCAACAGGTTCTTTAGTTAAAATATTTATTCCATCAGCAATTAATGGAGTTGGATTTGTTTTACTTCTGCCGTCTTTAAGAATGTTGTTATAAAATGTTTCAACACTGTCTAATCTAGTTTTATCATTTTGAGAGTATTCAACTTTTGCTAGGGCTAAAGTTGATAGCCCCAGAAAAATTGAAAGCTTTAAAGCTTTTGTCATGATTTAATTTCCTCCTAATTATTTTCTTTTAAGAAATTATTTGTTACAGAAATTAATTGATTAGCAGCTTCATCTGATGAGATTTGTTTATAACCTAGTTTATCAACAATATCTTTAATAGCTGCATGTAATTGTCTATGCTCAAATAAAGGGTGAATTCCTTTACCAGCAAATTCAATAACTTTATTGTTAGCTTCTAGTATAAATGGATCTAGTAAGTTATTTTCTTTTAAAGTAGAGATAGCAGATGCGTTAGCTGGAATCCCTCTAGAAACATCAAGAATTTTAACTGCTTCAGGATCAGAAACTAAGAAGTTTAATAACTGAGCAGTTTCTTTAGGGTGTTTAGTATTTTTATTGATGGCTAATGCCATTGAAACTTTAGAGAAGCCTGATTTATAAGGTCCGAAATCTTTTGGATACTCTCCAACGACTAACTCTTGCCCTTTTTCTAATGAATCTCTCCATTTAAGAGAGGCACTATCCCACTCGTAAGTTCCGCCAAATTTTCCAACAATCCAGCTAGGGTGCTGATCAAGCTGAATATTTCCAGCTGCAGCTCTATCTTCTAAAGAAGGTATAGTTTTAGTATTTACTAGATTTAGATAGAAATCAGCTGCATTTTTTATCTGTTCTGGTGTATATGCAACAGCATTATCTACAATAAAAGGTTTTCCAGTTTCTTGTTCAAGTTTATAAAGCATTAAAAGAAGAGCACCATAATAATCAACTTCAAATCCAAAGTAATCATTTCCTAACTTTTCTTTCATAACCTTTGTTGAGTTAATAATATCTTCGAAACTTTTTGGTAAAGCTAAACCAGCCTTATCATATGTAGTTTTATTATAAAGGAATACTCTTCCAGCAACTCCATAAGGAATAGCATTTAGTTTGTTGTTTACAATACATTGTTCTAAAATATTTTTATCATATTGATTTAAATCTATTGTGGAACTAAGGTCGTTTAAATTATAAAAACCATCTCCATTTTTAGAGAAAATATTAATCCAGTTCCAGTTTATTTGCATAAGATCTGGAGCCATATTTCCGGCCATTTGGGTAGTTATTTTTTCTTGCCAGCCTTGCCATCCACCATATTCAGATTTTATTTTTATATTAGGATGTTTCTCTTCGAATAGCTTTAAAGCTTCCAAAGTTTTTTTGTGTCTATCGTCTCCACCCCACCATGAAACTCTTAAAGTAACTTCTTGATTGTTAGCAGGAGTAGAGGCAGTATTTTCTTTATCTTTATTGCATGCGGTAAAAACTGATAACGCTGTTAATGATAGAAAAATTGCTTTTTTATAACTCATAGACATTCTCCTTATAAATGAAATTTCTTATTGATTTTCTGATAAAAATTGATTAGTTGTTGTGATTATATCTTTAGCTGTTTGTTCAACTGATGATTTTCCATATCCAAGATTTTCAATAACCCCTCTTAAATCTGTATTTAATTTTTTATGTTCAAATAGAGGATGAATTCCTTTACCAGCAAACTCTTTAACGGCATTGTTTGCCTCAAAAGCTAATCCTGTAAGCTGTCCACTTGCTTCTAAAGTAGCTACAGCTGAACTGTTAGATGGAATTCCTCTAGATGTTCCTAAAATTTTAACTGCTTCAGGATCAGTTGTTAAGAATTCTATAAGAGTTGCAGCCTCTTTAGGATGTTTAGTATTCTTTTTTATAGCGAATGCCATAGATACTTTGTTAAATGCAGATTTGTTAGGTCCGAACTCTGTTGGGAAATCTGCAAGAACAAGCTTTTGATTACCTTCAAGAGCATCTTGCCATTTTTGAGCTGAACTATCCCACTCGTAAGTTCCAGCATATTTTCCTTGAATCCAGCTAGGGTGTTGATCTAAAGGAATAAATCCAGCAGCGGCTCTAACTCTCAATGAAGGTAAAACATTTTGTTCAACAAGATTGTTGTAGAATTTAACAGCTTCAATAACTTCAGCTTCAGAGTAAGCAACTTTATTATCAACTATGAATGGCTTTCCAGTTTCTTGCTCTAATTTATAAAGCATTAATAAAAGAGCACCGTATGCATCAGTATCAAATGCATAGTAGTCATTTCCTAATTTTTCTCTAATTACTTTCGCAGAAGAGATCATCTCATCAAAGTTTTTAGGAACTGGTAAACCAGCTTTAGAATATGTTGTTTCATTGATATAAAATACTTTTCCAGTCATTCCAACAGGAATAGCATTTAGTTTTCCATTAACACTACATTGTTCTAGAATATCAGTACTATAGTTACTAAGTGTGATAGTATCTGAAAGTTTATTTAAATCATAGAAACCAGTTCCATCTTTTGAGAAAAGATCAATCCAGTTCCAGTTTATTTGCATAACATCAGGAGCAGTATTTCCAATAATTTGAGTAGTTACTTTTTCTTGCCAACCACTCCAACCACCATACTCCCCTCTAACTTTAATATTAGGATGCTTTTCTTCAAACAGTTTTAGTGCTTCTAAAGTTCTCTTATGTCTATCGTCTCCGCCCCACCAAGACATTTTTAAGTTTACAACTTTAGAATTAGCTAAAGTCATTGTAGGATAGGCCATACCTATCGCAACAGAACTTAATAAAAGTAATTTTTTAAAATCCATAAACCTTACCTCCCGTATTATAAAAAAAATAATTGAAACTTGCTTTGTAGTATGTTAACATTCTAGGATACAAGTTTAAATGTGCTTACACTTAAAACATACCTCAAAAAATTGGAAAAGTCAAATTTTTATTATGTTTTTTTGAAAAACAGTTCTAAAACGGTATGAAACAATCGGAGGAACATCATATGAGCGAAGAAGTTATGAGAGTTTACAAAGTGAGATGGAGTGATTATAAAAAATTATTTTTTTTAGCAGGACCAATTATTCTATCCAATTTTTTACAAAATTTATATAATTTAGCAGATTCCTATTATATGGGAAAAATAGGTGGAGTTGAATTAGCAACCTCTTCTTTTACAAGTCCAATAACTCAAATGATAATAGGAGCTGGAAGTGGATTTGCGATAGGTGGAGGAATAATCATAAGTCAATTGGTTGGAAAAGGAAGAAAAAAAGATGTTATCAAAATCAATAGCCAATTATTAAGTATAAATATAGCTGTCTCAATAATAATAATGATTTTATCTTTTATATTTTGTAATCAAATTTTAAGAGTGTCAGGAGCAGAAGGGGAATTATTAGAAAAAAGTGGAATTTATATCAGATTTATATTCTTGACTATCCCTTTTACATTTATAATTTCAACCTATATAACCATAAAAAATTCAAAAGGAAAAAGTATTTACCCACTATATCTAGTAGCAGCATCAACAATTGTAAATATAATTTTAAACTCCATTTTTGTAAACAGATTAAAAATGGGTTTATATGGAATAGGAATAGCTACTCTTATAGCAAATGTATTATTAGGTTTATATTGTATTTATGAATTGAATTATAAAAAAGAGATTCGAAAAATATTTTTTAAAATTCAAAGAGACATATTTTTTAGGATTGTAAAATTAGGAGTTCCCTCTTCCTTAACAACTATAACAAATTCATTAAGTTTTATAATTATAAATATATTTGTTGTTAAATATGGAACTGAGGTTTTAGCGGCATACGGAGTTGGAAATAGAATAAATAATATTGTATATGTTTTAATCAATGGTATAGGAACTGCAGTTGCAATTTTAGTTGGACAGAATGTTGGAGCTGGTGATATAAGAAAGGCTAAAACGGTTTTAAAGGCAGGGATAATTTTAGGCTTGGTGATAGGTTCAGTGTCGATAATTATATTATTTTTAATTTTAAATCCGGTGATAGATATTTTTACAGGAGATTTGGAGATAAAAAGACACTCCATGAATTATCTTAAAATAATGCTAGTGAGTGTTATTCCGTGGGCAATATTTCAATCGATAGCAGCTGTATTTCAGGGTACTGGGCACACAAAATTTGGAATGTATGCACATTTTGGAAGAGTTTGGTTATTTAGAGTTCCATTTATTTTACTTTTTGAAAGAGTTTTAAAATTAAATGAATTCTCAATTTGGTATTCAATGTTATTTAGTAATTTATTTGCATTGATATTTGCGTTTCTTCTTTATAGAAAAGTTGATTGGAAGAAAAAGATATAAAAAAATCCGCTTAATTTGCGGATTTTTTTAATTTTTTAGAAAATAATCTGGATATTTTTCTATAAGATATCCAATTTTATTTTTAAAGTTTGAGAGATGTTTATCAATCATAGCATCAACTTTATCAGTTTCACCATTTTTAATAATATTGATAATCTCTTTATGTTGGTCAAGCGTAGGAACAAGATTTGTTTTTTCAATCGCATCTAAAAATCTAACACGATCGTAGTGTGTACTCAAAGATTGAACAGCTTCCCAAACTCTTTCTTTTCCCACCTCTTTATAGATAATTCTGTGGAATTCATTATCTAAAAAGAATAGTTCTGTGTGATCCTCTTCGATTTGAGCAATAATATTTTGAAATTTTAGATTTTTTTCGAGCTCTTTAATAGCTTGAGAAGAGAAATTGAGAGTAGCTAATTTTAATACCTCTCTTTCAACAATTTTTCTCATAAAAAATGCTTCTTCAACTAGCTTCAAATCTATGTAAGAAACAAAAGATCCTTTTTGAGGATAAACATCCATAAGTCTTTCTTCTGAAAGTTTAACAACAGATTCTCTTATAGGAGTTCGACTAACTCCTAGAGTTTCACCAATATCAGATTCACTAATTCCAGTTCCTGGTTTTATATTAAGGATCATTATATTTGTTTTTAAAACTCTATATATAAAGTTTTTTGTATTTTCGCCAAATTGACGATTAACTTTTGATAAATTCAAAACACACCTCCGGAAGATTCCTTTATATTCTAATTTATTATACCAGAAATATTAAAATGTGCAAAATATTAATAAACATAAAAACAATCTGTTTACAACGAATGTTTTACATTAAAGAGACATAAGTTTCCATATAAAAACAAAAAAACCTTTTTTAAAATAAAAAAGTCTTGACTTTTTTCAAAATGTTTACTAGGATACTAGTGTAAAATAATTATGGGAGGTAACATAATGGATTGTATAAAATCAAGGTCAGAAAAGTACATTGCTGATTATTTAGAAAGCTATGAACCCTATAAAGGGAAGTGGTGTTATGAAGACGGATGTCTATTACAGGGGGCAATGTTACTATATAAAGCTACAGAGAATAAAAAATATTTAGATTTTATTTATAACTATCTGAATGTATTTATTGGGGAAAATGGAGTTATAAAAGGTTATGAAAAAACAGAATTTAATATAGATAATATAAATGCGGGGAAAGTTTTATTTGATGTTTATAAGTTTACAGGAGATGAAAAGTATAGAAAGGCTATTGAGAAACTTCATGATCAGATATTAGATCATCCAAGAGTTGCTCAAGGAAATTTTTGGCACAAAAAAAGATATGAAAATCAAGTTTGGTTAGATGGATTATATATGGTTGAACCATTTTATATAAGATATGAAACGGAATTTAATGGAAAAAGAAATTACTCAGATATATTTAAACATTTTGTAAATGTTAGAGAAAATATGTTTGATGAAAATAAAAAACTTCATTATCATGGGTGGGATACTGCAAAAAAATGTAGTTGGATTGTTCCGGAAACAGGGCTTTCTAAAAATTTCTGGTTGAGAGCAATTGGATGGCATTTAATGGCGATGGTAGATACTCTTGAATATATGTCAGAAGAAATATTTAATGAATATAGAGGACTTCAAATTCTATTTAAAGAAGCTATAAGAGGAATAGATCAATATAGAGATTTAGAAAAAGATATGTGGTATCAGGTTGTTGATAAGCAAACTGAAAAAGGAAATTATTTGGAAACTTCAGGAAGTCTAATGATTGCTTATTCTATGATGAAGGGAGCAAGATTAGGGTATATCAGTGAAAAATATGCTGAAATAGGAAAAAAATCTTTTGAGGGAATTTGCAAAGAGTATCTAGAGGAAAAAGATGATGGTAAATTGACATTAGGTGGAATATGTTTAGTTGCAGGACTAGGTGGATTTGGAGGAGAAGAGAGAGATGGAAGTTATGAATATTATCTTTCAGAGCCAGTTGTAAAAGATGATGTTAAAGGTAGTGGAATATTCTTGATGGCATATAGTGAATATTTATACCTAGATAAAATAAAGGGATGTGATGAATAATGAGAAGCAAAAAAATGAATGGATATTTATTTATAGCACCTTGGATAATAGGATTTTTAGTATTTACAGCTTATCCATTTATATCTTCATTATGGTTAAGTTTCACTAATTATAACCTATTAAGTGCTCCAAAATTTATAGGGCTTTCAAACTATATTAAGCTTTTCAATGATCCATTATTTATAAAAACTTTATCTAATACATTGAAATATGTATTTATAACAGTTCCAATAAAACTTGCGTTTGCACTATTTATAGCAAATATACTTAACTATAAATTAAAAGGGATAAATTTCTTTAGAACAGCTTACTATATTCCATCGATTTTAGGTGGAAGTGTGGCAATTGCTGTTTTGTGGAGATTTCTATTTTCGGATCAAGGATTGATAAATATAATAATAGGATCACTAGGATTTGAATCAATATCATGGTTAGGGGATCCTAAGTATGCTCTATTCACAGTTAGTCTTTTAAGAGCTTGGCAATTTGGATCAGCAATGGTAATTTTCTTAGCTGCATTGAAGAATATTCCAGAAGAGTTATATGAATCTGCAAGAATTGAAGGGGCATCAAAAACGATGATGTTCTTCCACATAACTATTCCTATGATTTCTCCAGTTATATTCTTTAACTTCATAATGCAATTAATTCAAGCCTTCCAAGAGTTTAATGGGCCATACATAATAACAGGAGGAGGACCACTAAATTCAACTAAACTATTACCACTATTAATATATGACAATGCATTTAATTATTATCAAATGGGATATGCATCGGCTATATCGTGGATATTATTTATGATAATTATGGTGTTTACACTATTTTCGTTTAGAAGTCAAAAATATTGGGTACACTACTCTGATAGTGGGGAGGAGTAAAAAATGGAAAATATTAATAAAAATGTATCAACAGGAAGCATAACAGAAGAGATAAGAAAAGAAAATTTGGCTAGAGCAAAGAAAAGAGTAATTATAGCAACAATGAAGTTAGGGATGAGATACACAATATTAGCTGTAGTTGGAATTGCAATGCTTTATCCTTTAATTTGGTTATTAGGAGCATCATTCAAAACAAATGCGGATATATTTACAAGCATAGGTTTTATTCCAAAAGATTTTAAATTTGATTTCACAGGATATGTAAACGGATGGAAAACATCAACGGAATATACATTTGCAACATATTTTTTAAACACATTTAAAATTGTAATTCCAAAAGTTGTTTTAACAATAATTTCAGCTGTTTTGACTGCCTATGGTTTTGCAAGATTTAAGTTTCCAGGAAAGAAGATTTTATTTGGAATTTTAATTTCAACACTATTGCTTCCAAATGTTGTTTTAAGAATTCCACAATTTTTGATGTATAAAAACTTTGGATGGCTTGATACATATTTACCGCTATTTGTACCAGCAGCATTTGCAACAGATACATTCTTCGTATTTATGCTTATACAGTTTATCAGAGGATTGCCTAAAGAGATAGAAGAGGCTGCTTGTGTAGATGGATGTAACCCTTTACAAACATTGGTTTATATTATGGTTCCAATGTTAAAACCAGCAATAATCTCTGTAGCTTTATTCCAATTTATGTGGACGATGAATGATTTTATGGGACCTTTAATCTATTTATCAAGTGTAGAGAAATACCCAGTAGCACTTGCACTAAAAATGTCTATGGATGTAAGTAGTAACGTGAACTGGAATCAGATTTTAGCTATGTCAATAATAGGATTAACACCTTCATTGCTTGTATTCTTTGCTGCACAAAGACACTTTGTTGATGGAATATCTGCTGGAGGAGTAAAAGGATAAAAGGGGAGAAGTATGAACATAAATATAGCTCTAATAAATTCAAGAAGTATAACATTTGTAATAGATAACGAGGATAAATTTTATTTAAAAAGAAAATTAACTGCAAAAATTGGAGATAGAATCTTTACAGTTGAAAAAGTGGTAAACAGTATTTACAATTTAGAACCAGATACGAACTATATTTTAGAAATTTTTGAAGAAGATAATCAAGTTCTAACGAAAGAGTTCAAAACAGCGATTGAGAGTTTTACTCTTAACGTTAAAAAATTTGGTGTTAAAGGGGATGGAGTATCAAATGATACTCTTCCTTTACAAACAGCAATTATGTCTTGTCCTAAAAATGGAAGAGTTTTTATTCCTGCAGGAAAATATTTAGTTACATCTCTATTTTTAAAAAGTGATATAACTATAGAATTAGCTAGAGGTGCTCAAATTTTAGGAGACACAGTAAGAAAAAATTTTGGAATTTTACCAGGATTTATTGAAAATGAAAAAGATGAAGAATACTATTTAGGAACTTGGGAGGGAAATCCATTAGATAGTTTCTCTTCTATAATAACAGGAATCAATGTTCAGAATGTAAAAATATTGGGCGAAGGTATTATTGATGGGCAAGCTTCTAAAGAGAATTGGTGGGAAAATCCAAAAGTTAGAAGAGGAGCTTGGAGACCAAGATCAATATTTTTAAATAGCTGTAAAGATGTTGTATTAGAGGGAATAACAATAAAGAATTCGCCTTCATGGACGGTTCATCCTTTCTTTTGTGAGAATTTAAGATTCATAAATTTAAAAATAGAAAATCCAGCTGATTCACCAAATACAGATGGAATAGATCCAGAATCTTGTAAAAATGTTGAATATCTAGGAATAGATTTTTCTGTAGGAGATGACTGTATAGCTATAAAATCTGGAAAATTATATTTAGGTGAAAAATTGAAAACTCCATCAGAGAACTTTATAATAAAGCACTGCCATATGAAATATGGACATGGAGGAGTTGTAATAGGAAGCGAGATGTCTGGAGGAGTAAAAAATATAGTGATTGAGAAATGTATTTTTTATAAAACTGACAAAGGAATTAGGGTGAAAACTAGAAGAGGAAGAGGAGAAACTGGGGTAGTTGATGGAATAACAGTGAGAGATGTATACATGGATAAAGTGAAAGTGCCGTTTGTATTTAATTCATTTTATTTTTGTGATCCGGATGGAAAGACGGAGTATGTTTATTCAAAGGAAAAATTACCAATAGATAAAGGGACTCCACATATAAAAAATTTAGTTTTTGAAAATATTGAATGTGAAAATACAGAGGTTTGTGCCGGATTTTTATATGGACTACCGGAAAAACCTATTGAGAATATAAAGTTTAAAAATATCAATATCAAGTTTACAGAAGATGAAATTGAAGAGGATTATCCAGCTATGATGTCTTTTATTGAAAAAGAGGTTAAAGCAGGATTTATTATAAAGAATTCAGAAAATATAATTTTTGAAAATGTGGAAATAACAGGTAATACTGGACAGAAAATAAGAGATTAAGATAAAATTAAACGCTTTAAAAGAGGGGCAATATGAAAAAGTATATAAAAATTAATAAAAAAGATAATGTAGGTGTTGCCTTATGTTTTATTTCTAAGGGCGAAAATGTAGAGATAGATGGAAAAAAAATAGAGATAAAAGAGGACATAAAAAAAGGTCATAAATTTTCGATAGAAACTATTGAAAGTGGAAAAAATATAATAAAATATGGGATGCCTATAGGTCACAGTTTAAAAAAAATAGAACTTGGTGAATGGATTCATACTCATAATTTGAAAACAAATCTGAGTGATTTAGATACATACTCATATTCTAATTTAAATGATTTTGATTTAGAAAAAAATAAATCTAGAAAAGTGAAGGTTTACTCAAGAAAAAATAATAAAATTGGTATTAGAAATGAATTGTGGATAGTTCCAACAGTTGGTTGTGTGAATGGAGTTGGAGAGAATATAATAAATGAGTTTAAGAAAAAATTTGATATATCGAGTCTTGATGGCTTAAATATTTTCAAACATAATTACGGTTGTTCTCAACTTGGGGAGGATCACATCAACACTAGAACAATTTTACAAAATATAGTCAAACATCCAAATGCAGGAGGAGTATTAGTTCTTGGATTGGGATGTGAAAATAACCAGGTGAAGGAGTTTAAAGAAACTTTAGGAGAGTATGATTCTACTAGAGTTAGATTTTTAATAGCTCAAGATGTTGAAGATGAGATTGAAGATGGAATAAAATTGCTAAAAGAGTTATATGATAATATTTTATCAGAGGAAAGAGTTGAGAAAGAGTTTGGAGAACTAGTGATTGGACTTGAGTGTGGAGGGTCTGATGGTTTCTCTGGAATTACAGCTAATCCTCTTGTAGGAGAGTTTTCAGATTATCTAGTAGAACATAATGGAACTACTATATTGACAGAGGTTCCAGAGATGTTTGGAGCGGAGACTTTACTCATGGAAAGATGTGTGACAGAGAATGTTTTTAATAAAACTGTAGATATGGTTAACAATTTTAAAAAATATTTCATATCATATGATCAATGTATTTATGAGAATCCATCACCAGGAAATAAAGAGGGCGGAATTACAACACTAGAAGATAAATCTTTGGGGTGTACTCAAAAATCTGGTATTTCAAAAGTTCAAGATGTTTTAAAATATGGTGAAGTTGTAAAAGAAAGAGGTCTTATTTTATTAGAGGCTCCAGGAAATGATTTAGTAGCAACTACAGCTTTAGGAGCTGCAGGATCTCATATTGTGTTATTTACAACAGGAAGAGGAACACCTTATGGTGGATTTATTCCAACGGTAAAAATATCAACAAATAGTGAATTAGCTAAAAAGAAGCCAAAATGGATAGATTTTGATGCTGGAAAATTACTAAATGAGGATGTCACTATGAAAAATCTAGCGGATGAGTTTATAGATTATATAGTCGATGTTGTTGAGGGGAAAAAAACTAATAACGAATTAAATAATTTTAAAGAGATTGCTATTTTTAAAAATGGAGTAACTCTTTAAATAAAAGATGTGGGATGTGATAAAGTGTTAATACAGATCGATGATAGTTATAGTCTTCAAAATGTAATAAATAACATTCAACAAGAACAAGCAACAATATATTTAAAAAATGGTATATACAGAGAGAAAATTGTTATTGATAAGCCAAATATTACTTTGATTGGTGAAGAAAGAGGAAAGGTAATTTTGGTTTGGGATGATGCTTCAGGAACAATAATGAGGGAAAATCCAGAAAAAACATACGGAACTACAGGAAGTGCATCTGTGACAATAACTGAAAATGGAAAGGGATTCACAGCTAAAAAAATAGTTTTTAAAAATGAGTTTGATTATCCAAATTCAGATTTAAAAAATAAGCAAGCAGTAGCCCTAAAAAATGATGCAGATCAATCTTATTTTGAAGAGTGTGATTTTTTAGGTTTTCAAGATACTCTTTATGCAAATAGGGGAAGACAGTATTATAGGGATAGCTATATAGAAGGAAATGTTGATTTTATATTTGGAGGAGCACATGCTTACTTTGAAAATTGTGAAATATATTCGATACCTAGAGAAACTGGTGTAGGGTATGTAATGGCACCTTCAACATTAGAAACAGAAGAGATTGGATATATATTTGATAATTGTAACTTTGTAAGTGATGGAGAAAAAAATACTATTTTTATAGGAAGACCTTGGCATCCTGGGAAAAGAGAGGGATATAATCCAAGTGCTGTGGTTATGAACTCAAACTTAGGAGGTCATATAAGAGATTTAGGATGGGATTCGATGTCTGGATTTTCTCCTGATGATGCAAGATTCTTTGAATATAACAACAGAGGTGAAGGAAATATTTTAAACTCTAAAAGAAGGTTGTTAGAAGAAAAAAATTTAGAAAGTTATAGTAAAAAAAGTATATTTAAAGACTGGGATATTTAAAATGGATGGACACTATGGTCCATCCATTTTTTTAAAATATTCTACATTTAAGTTCAGAACAAAGCTCTTCTAGTAGAGAAACTCCAGCTATAGGATTTCCTTTTTGATCTAGAGATGGTGAATATACTCCAATTCCCATTTTATGGGGAACAACTGATACAATTCCACCACCAACACCACTTTTAGAAGGCAATCCAACTCTAACGGCAAACTCACCAGAGTTATCATACATTCCACATGTAACCATAAGAGTTTTAACTATTCTACTTACACGCTCTGAAACGACTTGTTCACCATTAGATAGTTTACCTTCATTAGCTAAGAATAATCCTAATTTAGCAATTGTTTTAGCTGTAACATCAATCGAGCATTGCTTGAAATATATTTCTAAAGCATCCTCAACATTTCCAGTGATTATTCCTTCAGCTTTTAAGTAATAACCCATAGCTCTATTTTTATTTCCCGTTTCAGCTTCACTTAAATAGACTTTTGGATTTAATTCTAAAGTTGGGTCTTCCGTTATTTTTTTAAAAAATTCAAGAAGCCTGTTGAATCTGTGCTTAGCATCATCACCTTTTATCATAGAAGAAACAACGATAGCACCAGCATTTATCATTGGATTATATGGTTTTCTTCTACTAGAAGTCTCAAGTTTTCTAAACGAATTAAATGGATCACCACTAGGGTCCATTCCAACTTTAGAGAAAACATATTCCTCGCCATTATCTAAAATAGCTAACATTAAAGCTACAACTTTAGATATGCTTTGAACAGTAAATTTAACATTATAATCACCTGCAAAATACTCATTCCCATCATTATCTAAGACATATATTCCTAGATCCCTAGGGTTAGATTTTTCTAATTCAGGTATATAGCTTGCTACTTTTCCTTGTTCTGTGATTACTCTATGTTTTTCAATTAAATCATTAAGAAGTTTTTGCATTTTTTCCTCCTAAAGTACTGTATTTTAACGATATATATGATTATAATACCTTTATTATGAATAAGAAGTAAAATATATTCTTTCAATATGAAAATACAGTAAAATTTGTTTATTATATAATAAAATATTTATAAATTAACTAAAGTAAATACTGCTAGACTTTCAAAAACTATATCGTAAACAAGAGCTAAAGCAGGAATTTTACTTTCTTCATGAGGGGCAAAAGAAACCTCTACTCTTTTAGGGATTGTACCTAAATTAGAGTTAGCTTTTTTAGATATTGCAGTTCCAAGTCCAAATTGTATAGCTTGAACTTCTGGAATTAAAGAGAAAGCTATATTAGAAAATCTATTTTTAAATAGATTCATGTTTGTATTGAAAGGAAGATTTATTTCAAGAGAGCTTCCAAGTGCATCATTTGTAATAACCATCTTTTGAATAGCAACTCTGATATAGGCTTCATTTTTTTCTCCATGGAAAATTCCGCCAATTTCAAGAGGAGTGACAGTTGGAATAGACTGAAGAAGTTTTTTACAAAGAGCTCCAACAAGAATTATACTAGAGATAAAATCTCCGTGAGTATATATGAAAGTGATATCTTCACCAGTAGTAGTTTCTTCACTTATACCAGATATAACATCAATCTCTTCAAGTGGATTTGGAGAATATCCTTCCATAGTCCTTTTAGCTAAATCTTTTCCAAAATCTAAAGCTGTAATAGTAACTCCTTTTGGAAAATTTGAAATAGTTAGCTTAGTTCCGTTCTCTATATTTTCAAAATTGATTTTAATTTTTTCACCAAAAATCATAAAAACCTCCAAGATTAAATTTAGTTTACTTTATATTATATAACAAAGTTTATTTAATCTCTAGATAAAGAATATTAATTTTTTAAAAGATATTTATCTAAGCATAAATTATGAAGCTCTTTTTGACATTGCTCCCAAGTTCCAACAATAAGAATACCATTAGATTCAACTCTCCAAAAGTGATTAGAAACTCTTTTAAATCTCATTAAAATTCCCCTCCTTAGATTCTTCTACATAATTGTACAAGTGAAAAATAAAAAAATATAAAAATTATCTAATAGAATTATACTTTAATGTAGAAAAAAAATCAAATATTTTTTTACATTTTTGTAGAAAAATAGTATAATGATAAAAAAGAGCGATGGGAGGAAGAAGTGAAGACAAGATTCGGTATTTATTTAGAAAAATTTATGATAAAAAATAATTATACCTTAGAGTATGTAGCAAAGCAAACGGAATCTTCTCTATCTGTAGTCGGACATTACCGTAAAGGAATTAGGATTCCAAAGGATGATTTTATAGAGAGATTTATAGAAAAATTTATATCTTCAGAAAAAGAGGCTGATGAGATAAGGTATGTTATTGCTTATGATAGAACTCCAGATTTAATAAAAAAGAAATTAGAGGAATCTGTAGTATTAAAAGAGGAAAAGAAAGCACAGATAATCTCATTACCTGTCCTTGGAAAAGCTGCGGCAGGTTTAGGACATGCAAATTTCGAAGATAACACAAGAATGGAGTTGCTAACTTCTATTCCAAATACAGGTGTTCCTAAGAATGCTTTTATGGTAGAAGTAAGTGGTGATTCGATGTTTCCCACACTTTCGGATGGTGATTTAGTAATTATTAATCCGTTGAAGAAGGAGATAGAAAGTATAGATGGGAAAGTTTGTGTTTTAAATTACCATGACCAAACATATATAAAAAGAGTTAAAATAAAAAGAGATGAGATAAGGCTAACTTCAGACAATTTGGATAAAAAGAGATATTCTGATATAGTTATATCAGGAGAAGACTTAGAATATTTAAAATGTCATGGAGCAGTTATAGAGAGTAGAAGAAAGCACTAGGATTAAAAAATTCTAGTGCTTTTGCTATTTATTTTTTAGTTGATTTTGCTAAAAATACAAAAGGAATTAAGACAATAGCTATAATTGCACTTCCAATTAAAATATCATTAATTCCCATGATAGATGATTGAAATTGAACTTCGTTATTAATATTACTTAAATATTCCGCAGATTTTATTAAACTTTTATCTATCTTAGGATTTGTAGAAACTATTGAGCTAGCCATCATATTGTGGTGAAATGCCATCGTGTGATTCCAAGCAGGAATAACAAGAGATGTTCCTAAACTACTTCCAATATTCCTCATAAAATTATAAATACCGGATGCACTAGCAAGGTTTTCACTACTTATATTCGAAAGAGTCAACGTGTTTAGAGAGATAAAAAATATACCAACTCCAAAACCATTTAAAAATCTAGTAAAACTGATATATTCTGAGGTGACCGTAGGTGAGTAGTTAGCAGTCCAAAAAGTTGTGAGACCTAAAACTAAAAATCCAAAAGCAGCCGTTTTTCTAGCATCAAGGTAATCTATTTTTTTTCCTAAAATAGGTGCAACAATAAGAATTGCAATACCGAGAGTACAAGTTGTTCGTCCACTCATAAAAGCAGTGTATCCCATATAGTTTTGTAGCCATATAGGAATGACAACAACTCCACTAAAATAAGCTAGAACAGAAAACATCAATGTAAATGATCCGACACAAAAATTTCTATCTAAAAAAAGTTTAATATTAACAACTGGATTTTTATGATACCACTCCCAGATTATTAAAATAGTTAGACAAATAAAAGAGAGTAAGGCAAGAATTACAATTGTCGGGCTTGAAAACCAATCTAGATCATTCCCTTTGTCTAGCATCAGTTGTAGTGCTCCAACTCCAAAAGCTAAAAAGATAAATCCTATAAAATCAACCGGTTCCTTTGCAGTGGTTTCTTTTGGAATTTCATTTTTAAATATATAGTAGACAATTAAGCTAGATAGAATTCCAAAGGGAAGATTTATATAAAAGCACCATCTCCAAGAGGCAGTATCAGTAACCCATCCTCCTAAGACTGGTCCAATAACAGGAGCTAAAACTATAGTCATTGACCATATACCAAGAGCAATTCCTTTTTTTTCTTTAGGATATAATTTTAACATAAGAGTTTGAGAGAGTGGAATCATGCTAGCGCCAACAATTCCTTGAAAAACTCTCATAATCAGAAGAAAGTCCAGAGATAGACTTAAACCACAAAGCATACTAGCTAAAGTAAAAAGAAGTGTTGCCGTAATATATTGTCTAATAATACCAAATCGTTTAGTTAACCAACCAATAAGTGGTAAAAATATGGCTTCAGCTACAGCATATGATGTAATAATCCAAGTACCTTGAGTGGCTGTTACACCAAAGTCACCAGCGATATGACTTAAGGAAACATTTACTATAGTCATATCAAGTACATTCATAAAGGAACCTATAGCTAAAGCAATAGTAGCAAAAATGATAGATGCATTCATGAGTTCCTCCTAGATACTATTTTCTTCAATGATTTTTTTAATAAGTGTATCCAACTCTTCAGAATGATCATCTTCAATCAATAATTTTTGATCTGAAAATAAAGGATCAAAGTCAATTATTTTAGATGTATCTATTTTTATATTTAAACTAGTTCCAATAGGTAGTAGGCCATTTTCCTCCAGTGAATTTTCATAAAAATCTATTCGCACAGGAACTCTTTGAACCACTTTAATCCAGTTTCCAGTAGCATTTTGAGTGGGAATCAAAGAAAGTGAACTTCCAGAACCAGGAGCAATTCCAGTGACTACCCCTTTATAGAATTTTCCATTCAAATCACTTTTTATCTCTACGCTATTTCCTAACTTTATATTTTCTAGTTGTGTTTCTTTAAAGTTTGCAGTAACCCAAGTTTTAGTTAGATTTATAACAGTAACTAGAGGTTGCCCTACAGAGACTTGTTGTCCAATTTCTACTTGCTTTTGTGCTATAATTCCAGAAATAGGTGATGAGATATTAGTTTTTTTTAAGTCATAGAAACTCTTTTTTAAATCTTGAATAGCAATAATAACTTTAGGATGAGAGTAAATATTTGAGCTTAAAGCTTGAAGTTTACTATTATTCAAATTTATTAAACTTTGTTCGTAGCTGTTTTTACTACTTGTATATTTAAAAGCAGCTAAATCAAAATCCTCTTTACTTGTAATTCCAGCTTTGTTAGAAATCTCTTCTCTCTGCAGAGTTTTATATGCTATATTTAGATTTGCTTCAGCTGTTTTGAGTGCTTCTGATTTTAATACAATATTATTTTGTAGACTATAATATTCTCTTACTGCATTAGCTAAATTAGCTTTTGAGTTATTTAATGCAATCTGATAATCTATCGGATCTATCTTGATGATTGATGAGTTAGAAACTATAGGCTGTGTTTCCTCAGCGGAAATCTCCTTTATAATACCTTGGATTTGAGCAGTAACTGTAACTTGATTTCCTGCAATATAAGAATTCTCAGTTTTTATATAGTTTCTTAAAAAAAGAGAGTAATAAATAAAATATAAAATACTAAAAGAAAATATAGCCGTAAGAAAAAGTGAGATTTTTTTATAAGCTTTAACATTATTTTTAATTTCCATTTATATCACCTTTATTTTCATAGTAACCACCTAAGGATTCTACTAGTTTTATTTGACTTTGATAAAGATTGAAACTGTTCAAAATATAATTGAACTTAGCACTTAGTAAATCGTTTTCACATTTGAGAAGTTCGTATTTAGACATACGACCAATTTTAAAAAGTAATTTAGCATCCTCATAATTAGTTTTTGAATTATTATAATTTTTTTTCTGTAGGTTGTTATTATTATTTGCAATCTTAAGGTCATTCAAGTTGTTATTAATATCTTGATAAGCCCTGATAACGTTGTTATTATAATTTTCGATGAAGATATTTAAATCAATTCCAGCAATCTTATAGTTTTCTTTTAGTATTCTTCTATTAAATAGTGGAAGATAGAAACTTGGACCTATATTCCATAAATTGGTTTCAGATTTTAATAAATCCTGTATATTGAGACTATAATATTGATATTGTCCACTTATAGATATTCTAGGATAAAAATCAGCTGTTAAAGCTTTTAAATTTTCTTTTTGTCCAGAGATTAAAGTAAGGTAATATTTAACATCGGATCTATTGATAATCACATCAGAATCAATAAATTCAGGTGTAGTTATAAAAAATGGAAAATTAAATACTTCTTTTTCAATTGTATTTAGAGCAATATCTATTTTTTCTGATTTTATTTCACCAACTAAAGAGTAGAGAGTATTTTGTATAATTGTTTTTTGTTGAGCAGTACTATTTAGTGATTGAATGATATTATTTAGATAATTTTTGGACTCTAAAATAGAGGATCTATTTGCGGCTCCGGTAGAATAAAGAGTTGTTTCGAAAGATATAAAATCTTTGGCAATAAGTAGTCTTTCATTTAGAATTTGCTCTTCTTTTGAAAGCAAAATATAGTTAGCGTATAAATTACTAACAAAAGTTGAAAGAGTTAAAGTGGTCCAATCGAGTTGAAGTTCATTTCCATCTTTAAAGTACTCAGCTCTATTTTTTAATGCTTCAAATTTTCCCCAAATATCGAAAATATATTCGGCATTTAAAGATAAAATACCAGTATCTATAGTTTCACTATTTTTAATATCTTTTATTGGAAGATCAGTATAAACTGATGTATCTAGACGTGCTCTATTATAATTTCCGCTGATAGCAATTGGGGATACATTTGAAAATTTTGTAGAGTTTAGTGTGTATAAGGCTTTTTCTACATTAAGTTTTGCAACTTTTATTTGAGAGTTTTTTAATAAAACTTCATCTATTAGTTGGATTAAAGTATTATCATTAGTATATAGCCACCATTTTTTAGAGAAAAATACTTCATGAGAATTAGTTTTAAGACTATCTTTCTTTAAATCTCTAATCTGACTTTCTTTTATTTCTGGGATTCCGATACACCCAATTAAAGTCAGAGTTAATGTAAATATGAAAATGTAGTTTTTCATAAAAAATCCCCCCAAATTAAAAAACTAAATATTATAACTCTTTAAGAATTTCATTAAAGATATGTTTTGCAATTTCAGCTTTAGGCTGTTCATCAAAAATTATATTTTCACCATTCTTTTTTATAATTTGAATACTATTTGTAGATTTTTGCATATTTTCAGCATTGTTAGCAACTATTAGATTTAGATTTTTTTTAATCAACTTTTTATTTGCATTTTCAATTATATTTTCTGTTTCTGCTGCAAATCCAACAAGAATTTGATTTTTCTTTTTTTGTCCCATATTAAAAAGAATATCAGGATTTCTTTCTAGAACAATTGTTAATTCACCATCTGCTTTTTTTATTTTTTGTTCAGAATAATCTTTTGGTCTATAATCAGCAACAGCAGCACAAGCTATTCCGATATCTTGAGTATCAAATCTTTCCATAACAGCATCAAACATATTAACTGCGCTTCTTACCCTCACAAACTCTTTTAAACCATGTGGAATCTCAAGATTGGTAGGACCAGAAACTAAGGTAACATCGGCACCTAACTCTATAGCTACTTTAGCTAAAGAGTATCCCATTTGTCCACTAGATCTATTAGAAAAATATCTTATAGGATCTAAAGCTTCCTCTGTTCTTCCAGCTGTGATAAGAACTTTTTTTCCTTTCAAAACTTTAGGTAGTGGAGATAAAATATCATTTTCAATTATTTCAACAATTTCTAATTCATTTTTTAATCTTCCTTTGGCATTAACGTTACAAGCTAAAAATCCTTCGTCAGATTCTATGAATTTATATCCTAGATTTTCTAGTTTTTTTATATTAGCTTTTAAAATGGGATTTTCATACATGTTTACATTCATAGCTAAAGCAAAATATACAGGCTTTCTGCAAGCTGAAATAACTGTAGAGAGCATATCGTCAGCAATCCCATTGGCTACTTTTCCAACAATGTTATATGTTGCAGGGGCAATCAAAAAAACGTCAGCCCAATCAGCTAAAGAGATATGTTCTACTTCAATTTGATGATTTCTCTCCCACATGTCAGTTACAACTCTATTTCTAGAAAGAGTTTCTAGAGTTTGAGGTGTGATTATATTAGTTGCGCTTTCAGTCATAATGACTTTAACGTTGTATCCTTTTTTTCTTAAAATAGATATAATATTAGCTGATTTATAGGCAGCAATTCCACCAGTTACACCAATTAAAATATTTTTCATAAATTTATCCTCCTGAATTAAAGAAAATTACATTATTTTTATATATTACACTATTTTAAGCTGAAAAAAAATAGAAATTGTTATATAATTAAGATTATAATAAAAAAAGGAGGTCTTTATGAAGGTAGTTGCGTTTAATGGAAGTCCAAGAGAGAAGGGAAATACATACTTTGCATTAAAAATGGTTGCAGAAGAGTTACAAAATGAAGGGATAGAAGTAGAAATAGTTCATGTAGGAAATAAGAACATAAGAGGTTGTGTAGGTTGCAATGGATGTGCAAAAAATAGAAATGAAAAATGTGTTTTACAAGATGATGTATATGTGAATGAGTGGGTTCAAAAAATAAAGGAAGCGGATGGGGTTTTATTAGGATCACCTGTTCATTTTGCAGCAATGAGTGCTACAATGAAATCGTTTTTAGATAGAGCTTTTTATGTTGCGTCAGTTAATGGGGGAATATTTAGACACAAGGTTGGTGCTTCTGTTGTTGCAGTAAGACGTTCTGGTGGAGTTCCAACGTTTGATCAGTTAAATAATTATCTTAATTATTCAGAAATGCTAATGCCTACGACTAATTATTGGAGTGTAATACATGGTTTAAGACCTGGAGAAGTTGAACAGGATGAGGAAGGAACTCAAATAATGAGAGTTTTAGGAAAAAATATGGCATGGTTATTGAAAATGGTAGATTATACAAAAGATAAGATTGCACCACCTGAAAAAGAGAATAAAAAATATACTCATTTCATAAGATAAAAAAAACTCAGAGCTAATTATTAGCTCTGAGTTTTTTTATATTCCAGATTTTTTTAAAGTTTTGTTAATTCCAAAAACTTTGAAAATCATAAGAGTTAAAATAAATGTTAAAACATCTGCAAATGGAAGTGTTAACCATATTCCATTAACTCCGAAAAATTTAGGAAGAATAGCAATTCCGATTCCCATGAAAACAACGCCTCTACAAACAGATATGATATTAGCGAGTAGAGCTTTATCCATTGCTTGAAGATAAGATATATTCATGAAATTAGCTCCTACAAATATAATAGCACTTGAGTATAGGAATAACCCTTTTGTTGTATATTCAAAAAGATCAGATTCTGTTGTAAATATTTTAACGACATCTAAGGCAAATATTTTTACAATAATCAAAGCGATGGTAGCTGCAATAAAGCAGAATCTATGCGAATATCTAAATATTTTTAAAACTCTTCTATAATTACGTCTTCCGTAGTTGAAACTAACTAAAGGTTGAATTCCTTGAGCTAGACCAGTGAATAGCATTCTGTAAATAACAAATGAGTATGAAATAATTCCGTATGCAGCAACTCCGATTTGCCCTTCAGATTTAGAAAGAGTTATATTTAAAAGTATTGTTATAACCATAACTGCAAACTCTAAAATAAAGGATGAAAAACCAAGAGAGCAAATCTTACCCATAAGCTTCCATTCAATATGTTTTAGATTAAAATCCAATTTAAAAGTTGAGTTAGGGAAGTGTAAACAAAGGTAAACTGCAGAAAGAATTTGCCCGATTGCAGTAGCGTAAGCACCACCTTCAATCCCCATTTTTAAAACAAATATAAATATATAATCTAATACAATATTTGTTATAGCTCCAATAAAAAGAGAATTCATGGCTTTTTTAGGAGCATTATCATTTCTAACAATAGCATTTAAAGATATTGATAACATTAGGAAAAATGCAGCTATAATACAAGGATACATATAGCCTTTAACCATAGGAAGCAATAATTCTGTAGCTCCTAATGACTTCATAATTTGATTAGGAAATATAAATACTAAAGATGCTATAAGTATATAAAAAATAAGATTTAAAAAAATTGTATATGTAAAGCATTTGTTTTTAAAAGTTTGGTCATCGCTTTTTAGAGATATTAAAGTAGCTCCTCCTGCTCCAAACATTAAGCTTAAAGCGGCGGTTAAATTAATTATAGGATAACCTATATTAACCGCGGCTATTCCGACACTTCCAATTCCTCTTGAGATAAAAACTCCATCAGCAACAACATAAAGTGAATTTACAAGCATTCCAATAGATGCCGGAATAGCAAATTTATAAAAAAGTTTATTGATTGCTTGATTCTCTAATTGATTCGTTTGTATTGACATTTTTTCTCATATCCTCTTCATTTTCTAAAATTTTAAGAGTTTTCATCTCTTTTTTTGTCATAATAAAAGTAACAATAACAGATAGTATATCGGCGCAAGGAACAGCCATCCAAACACCTTTTACTCCCCATATATTTGAAAAGATAAGTACAAGTGGTATTAGGAAAAGTACTTGTCTTGATAAACTTAAAAACATTGTAGTTTTTGGTTTTCCAGTGGCTTGGAAATATATCGCAGCTATAATTTGGAATCCTATAAAAGGAAACATAAGAGTAAAAACTCTAAGACCTTTAGAAGCGGCATCTAAAAGTTCGGGATTGCTAGTAAATATAACGATAAAATATTTAGATAGAAATTGAATTGCAAGAAATCCAATAACTGATATTGTGACTGCACCTTTAACAGCAAGCATGAAGGCTTCCCTAACTCTATGATAAAGCTTAGCTCCATAGTTGAAACCTAATATGGGTTGTACTCCTTGATTTATACCAAAAATTGGCATAAAAATAAATGTATTTACAGCATTTACGATAGTCATAGCACCAACAGCTACATCTCCACCATGTTTCATAAGTGTACTGTTTAAAACAAAGCTAACAACACTAGAACCAATTTGCAGTACAAATGGCCCAGCACCTATAATAAAGATATCTTTCACTCTTTTCCAATCTAAGATTAGATTATTTAAATGAAGTTTTATTCCACTGTATTTAGAAGTGAAGTATCCAACTGTCCATAGAGCTGAAATAATTTGAGAAATTATAGTAGCAAAAGCTGCTCCTTTAACTCCCATATTTAACCAAAATATAAAAATTGGATCAAGAATAATATTTGTGATAGCTCCTAAAAGAAGAGTAATCATAGAAATTTTGGGATTACCATCAGATCTAACAGCAGCATTTGTAGCATATCCAACAGTTAAAAAAGGAAAACCTAGAGCTACAATCGTAAGGTAGTCTCTAGCAAAAGGTTCAGTTGCAGGGCTAGTACCAAGTTTACCAATATATAAATCCATGGAAAATATTATTATAAAGGTTAAAATAATACCGAAGATAACAGCAAGTGAAGTAGCATTTCCTAAATATTTTTCTGCTAAATCTTTTCTTTTTTTTCCTAATGCAATTGAGATGTTAGTAGCACCACCGAGACCAATTAAAAGACAAAATCCAATTGAAATAATCATAATTGGAAATACTACACCAACACCAGCAATGGCTAAAGGGCCAATTTCAGGGATGTTCCCGATATAAATTCTATCGACGATGTTGTATAACGCGTTGACGAACATTCCAATGATAGCTGGAAGTGAAAATTTAACGAGCAGTTTTCCAATGGGTTGCTCTCCCATCTCTTTGTGTTTTTCTTTCATAAAATTCCCCCATTTTAAATATAATTCATCCTTTAATTATAGCTTAAAAATTTTAGAAAATCAATTTTATCTCTATATAAATAAGTGATTGGATTCTTAGAAAAATAGTTGTATTATATATGTAACATAATAAAGATTTAGAGGGGTTTCTATGTCTAAAGTAAAGATAAAAATAGATAAAAATAAAAAAGAAAGTATTTATATTCAGCTTTACCAATGCATAAAAAAACAGATATTGAGTGGTGAAATTTCGAGTGGAGAAAAATTACCATCAATACGTCAGGTTGCAATAAAACTAGATGTAAATCAAAATACTGTTATTCAAAGTTATCATCTACTAGAAGAGAAGGGATTGATAAAGAAAATTTCAGGAAAAGGATGCTATGTACAAGAGATTTGTGAATTTAAAGTAGAAAAAAAAGAGTTGCCTTTAATAGATAGTTTCAAATATGGTCAAAGTTTAAAAGAGAAAAAAATCAATTTTTCTAACGGAACACCAAGTTCGAATTATTTTCCTTTAGATGAATATCGTAAGTTTCTAGAGGAAGTTTTTTCTGAGTATGGCGCTGATATTTTTCAATATCAAAATGTTCAAGGAGTTGAAAGTTTGAGAGAGCTTTTATCTGAAGAGTTTGAAAAAGAGGATATTTTTGTTAAGAAGGAAAATATACAAATTACATCAGGAACTCAGCAGGCATTAGATATTGTAATAAAATTATTTTCAAAAGAAACTAAACCTATTGTTGCATTGTCAGATCCAACTTATCCGAACGCTTTAAATATTTTTAAAGGGTGGTGTAATATAAGGACTTTGGATATAAAAAATGATGGATGGGATTTAGAAGAGTTTGAAGAAATTTTAAAAAAAGAAAAAATAGATTTTATATATGAGTGTATAAACTTTCAAAATCCCACAGGAGTTAAATGGTCGATAGAAAAACGTAAAAAACTTTTAAAATTAGCCGAAAAATATAGTTTTTATATAGTTGAGGATGATAGTTTTTCAGATTTTTATTATTCTGATGAAAAACCAAAAAGTTTAAAAAGTTTAGACAAGTTAGGAAGTGAAAGAGTCATATATATAAAAACATACTCCAAAATTCTTATGCCTGGGATAGGATTAGCTGTTATGATAGTTCCTGAAAAGCTTGCTCAGAGAGTTCTCTTGATAAAGTATGGGTTGGATACGACAACGTCAGGTGTAAATCAAAAAATTCTTGAAAAATTTATCGTTAAAAATAAATTGGCAGAGCATTTAAAGATATTAAGAAAAGAGTTTGGAGAAAAGCAAAAGTTTATACTGAAATTGCTAGAGAATCTTGAAAATTTAGAGATTATGCATATTCCAGAGGGTGGTTTTTTTATTTGGATAAAACTTTCAGATAATATTGATGGAGAGAAGTTATATCAAAAATGTAAAGAGCAAGGTGTAGCACTTTTGCCTGGAGCAATATTTTATAAGGATAAAAGAGATGTTTGTAAAATTAGATTAAGTTTCATATCTTCATCCCTAGAAGAAATAAGTGTAGGGATGAAGATACTAAAAGAAGTATTACTTCTTTGTAACGTGGAAAATTCTAAAACATGTAGTAACTAAGATGATTCCTAGGGCCATAGAACCAGCAATTATTGAGGTTTCCATTCCTTTTAACATAAACTCTTGATATCTGTTTTGTATAAGGTGTAACATAGTAAAATATACACCACCACCAGGTGCCATAGGAATAAGTGCAGCTATAAGTAGAGTTGGGACTGTAGTCTGCACTTTTTTAGCCATCATTTCAGAATAAAATGCCGTTATAGCTGTAGCTAGAAGGTAGCAAGTTGAATATGAATAACCTTTCTCTGTAAAAAAAAGATAGAAAAACCAACTGATAGCACCTCCAATGCCAGAGTACATGATTAATTTTCCTCTAACGTTGAAGAGTATAGCAAAGCTAACTGTAATAAAAAAAGCAAAAATAACCTCTATAAGAAACATTAAAACCCTCCAAAGTTATAGAATAATTTAGTGACAAGTCCAGCTCCGATAGCGATAGCGCCTCCAGTCATTAGAACCTCTGTTGCTCTAGATGTACCTGAGATTAAATCACCTGCTATAATATCTCTAATAGAATTTATAAAAGCGACTCCTGGAACGAGTAACATTAAAGAGGAGATTATACTAATTGATGGACTAGAAATAACCCCATTTATATAAAAAAGATTTGAAACTAGAGCACAGATAGCTCCAGATATTAGATTTATAAAAAAGCTATTTAATTGTAGCCCAGAAACGATATATGAAAAAAGAGCTACACCAGCACCAGCGACAAAGGCAGCGGCAAAATCGTTTGCTCCACCTTTAAAAGATACAACAAAACTAGCGGCTCCTAAAGCCGAAGCAGCTAAATTCATTCCAAAGCCATATGCTTTAATCTTGTCAATCTCTTCTAAAGATCTTTTCAGTTCAAGGAATGTGTATGAATCAATCTCTTTAATAATCTTATGAACTTGATGAATTTTATCGAGATTTGAAGACCTAGAATTGATTCTTTCTACCAAAGAAACAATTTCACCATCTTTATTTTTTCCTGAAACAATTATACAAGTAAGAGTAGCAAAGCAATCAATTTTTAAATTAAAATGTTGACCGATACGAGAAATAATATCTTCAACCCGGTAAACTTCTCCACCGCTAGTTAATACTATTTTTCCGGCGAAAGTTGCTAGTTGAAGAACGTGATGTTCTGAAATTAGTTGTTTTTTTGGCATAAAATCTCCTATAAATTATAAAAATTTAAAACATATCTAATAGTAGCATTAAACTTTAGAAAAAGCAATAAAGACATTTATTAAAAAAAACAAAAAAACTTGTTGACATAAAGTATTAATTGTGGTATTATTAA
>NZ_JTLI01000113.1:268-11562 GCF_000799075.1 Cetobacterium sp. ZOR0034 | reverse complement strand
GCTTTAGCTCACCTGGTAGAGCAACTGACTTGTAATCAGTAGGTAATTGGTTCGACTCCGATAAGCGGCACCATTTAGATATTTAACTCCATATTATGGAGTTTTTTTTAATTTTTTGGATAAAAAGGGTTAGAATATTGAGATTGACTTATCCTTGTCTATATAATATACTATTTTTAGATGTATTTCACATAGAAAAGTTTCTAAAAAGTACTTGAAGAATATAGGCAAAATAAAGGAAACTTTATGACGCAAAGCTATAGGGCCTGTAAAATGGCAGCCAGTTGCAGTAAAATTTTTACTGCAACTTTTTTTATTATTAATATAAAAAATAAAACCATAGTTCAAAATTTCTTTGAAGATAAATAAAGGAGAATTTTAATGAAAATATTTTTATTTTTTCTTTTAACCATATTTTGTTTTGCAAAAGGAAGTTACATTCCTAAAACAAAGTCGGAAAAAGAGATTTTAGACTTATATAAAAAAGAGAAGATATTTTTATACTTAGATGATAAAGAGTATAAAAATAGAAAAGATAATAATCAGACATTTAATGATATTATAATCGAAATGTTTGAGGAGTATTTGGGGTTGGATTTAGAAGTTAAATATGTATCTATGGATGATGTTCGTGGAATAGATGAAAATGAAATCCTAGGCGGAGTATATATAAATAATAAAGTAATGAGTAATATAATTTTTTCAATTCCTTTTTACAAAGAGGAGTTATATTTAGTATCAGAAGATTTGGAGATTGATTTGAAATCTTTAAAAAATGAAGATGTTTTAGGAAGTGAATTATATGATGAAGTTTTTAAGTTTTATTTGATTGCAAATTCAAAAGTTTTACTTCAAGATAATAGTAAACTCTTGAAAGTAAAAAAAGTAAAAAAAGCAAAACTACTTCCGAAATTAGAAGCCTTGAAGTATGAAAATAGAATGAGGATTGGTGAGCTTCCAAGAATAGCATTAGGAATTAGTTTAAAAAATGAAAAATTACTACCTATTTTAAATAATGCTATAAAAGAGAAGTATTTAAGTGAGTTAACACAATTTTTTTATAAAAAAAATAGCGAAGAAGAAAAAAAACAATTTTTAGAATCACTTAATCTTGAAGAGAAAGAATTCATAGAAAAAAACCAGATTATTTTGACTGGTTTAGAATCTGAGCAGAAATGGAGTTATTATTTACAAAATGATAAAGAGTATTTAGGTGCCTTACCTGAAGTTTTAAAAAAATTTTCTTTTTTCACAGGAATGAATTTTAAAATTCAAAATAAACCTCAAAGTAGCTGGGAAGAGCTTTTAAATTTGTTTGATCAAGGGAAAATAAGAATGCTTCCAATGATAAAAACAAATGAAAGAATGAAAAAGTATATTTTTACTTCAAATTTAGAGGAAGTTATTTTATATGAAGTTCATGGATTGAAGAGAGTAGAAATGAAAGACGAAATGTTAATAGGTGTTGTAAAGGAAAGCTTCGAAGAGAGTTATGCCAAAATACACTACAATCAAAAAAATATAAGATTCTATAAAAATTATAAAGAATTAATGAAAGCATTAACTGAAAAAAAGATAAATATAATTTTGAGTTATAATATTATTAATGTCTCTGAATGGAGTCTTTGTATTGAGAGAGATAAGTTTCCTGTTAGTTTCGCATTTCATCCAAAAGATTATGTTTTGAGGGATATAATTGAAAAAGCTTTAGGAGCAAGTCGAGATACAGATGAGATAATCAGAAAAGGAATTGAAAGCGAAGAAAAAAATAGTTATGAGGAAATAATAAATCGAAAAAAAGAGAATATAGGTAAGTTCATATTGAGTGCAGTTTTTTTAGCTTTTGTTTTTTATAGCATATTTGAAATTTACTATAAAAATAAGAAGAATCAAGATTTTTTAAAAGACAAATTAACTAAATTACCTAATTATTTTACATATTTAAACGAAGCAGATGTATTTTTTACAAAAGAAGGACAGTGTTTAAAGATTAATTTGAGTATGCTTAAATATATAAATAACTATTTAGGTTGGAGAATCGGAAATGATGTGATATTAGAGATATCGAATTTGCTAGTTCGAATATTAGCAAGAGAGTGTTCAGAGTTTAAAATATACAAAGTTGCTGGAGATAAATTTTATATATTTGCAAAAGTTGATGATATCGAAAAATTAACAAAACTTATAAAAAGTGAGATTGTAAAATTAGGATTTGAGAAAGAGTATAAAATAAAAAATAAGATTAGAATAGCATATTTGAAAAAGTGTAAGAATGAAAGTGTTGAAAGTATTTTTAAATATTTAGAAATAATTGATAATAATGAGAGATATCAGCAAGAAAAAATTTTAATAACGAAGGCTGATAAATTACTTATAGAGAAGATAGAAAGAAAAAATAAAATAAAAAAATTAATTAATGAGAAAAATATCAGAGGTATGTATCCGGTTTTCCAACCGAAGTTTGATGTTAAAACACTAGAGGTTGTTGGAGCAGAAGTTTTAGCAAGATGGGAAACCAATGAATTAGGATTTATTTCTCCGGCAGAGTTCATTCCAATGTTTGAAGAATTAAAGAAGATACATTTGGTGGATTATTTAATGGCAGAAGAAACTATGAATTTTTTGAAAAGATATGAAGAGGCGTTAAATGAAAAAAAATTAAAATTATCTTTTAATGTTTCACTTCAAACCTTCGAAAGAGATGACTTTATATCAACTATATTTGATTTAATGCAAAAAATAGGAATTTCTGGTATAAATTTAGAGATTGAATTAACAGAGTCAATATTAGCATTAAATGTATTAACAATCAAAGAAAAAATAGAAGTGTTGAAAGATAAGGACATTACAGTTTCGATAGATGACTTTACAGCTGGAAATTCATCAATAGCATTATTGGGAATATTAGATGTTGATACTATAAAGTTTGATAAATCTATTTTGGATATGGTTAAAGAAGAGGGGGCAAGTTCTAGATATGTTTATCAAAATTTGATAAAGTTAGTAAAGGGTCTAGGATTTAAGATTGTAGCTGAAGGAATAGAAAACGATTATCAATTAGGATTTTTAAAAAATAATAACGTTGATATAGGACAAGGTTTTTTATATAGTAAAGCTTTGAGATTAAAAGAGTTTTTAAAATTTATAACAGTAAAATAGAGCTTTGGCTCTATTTTTTTTGAAATGTTTTAAAGATTTAAAAAAATAGAGTATAATAACTTTATAAAATTAAAATAAGGGGGAATAAATGAGGATAATATTTTATATGTTTTTGATATCTTTAAATTTGTTTGCAATTACTCAGGAGTTAACATTGAATTATAAAGCTAATGAACCATTGTTAGGAAAGGGACACTATTTGATTTTATCAGATGTACCAGTAGCAACTTATCCAAATACAGTGGGATATTTTTCAAGCGTTGATATAGTGGGGAAGAATTTAACGATAGGAAAAGATTTGGAAAGAGTTATTATAAAAAAAGATGGAAATGTTTTACTTCAAAAAAATGTGGAGTGGGAGCAGTATAGTTTTACAGTTGAAAATATAGAGTTGGGTGGACTTACTATAAATCTGAGATGGAAAAATTTGAATCGGCAAAAAATGGAACTTATGGTAGATCAGTGGAACTTGGTAAAAGGTAAATATGAACTAGAGATAGAGTATCAATATTCGGATAGAAAAGAAGTTTTGAAACTAAGTATTAATATGCCTGAATTTAATCCTGAAATATATTTAGATTTTGATTATAAAACTCCGATTTTGAAGAAACAGGAGTATGGTAAAAAATATTTGATTATAAAAAAGATAGGTTTGAATGATTATGATCTAGAAATAACTAAAAACAAGGTAAATTCGGAAGGACTAAAATTGAATTTAGCTAAAGAAGCTTCATTGAAAATCGTTCAGGAAAATATAGAGAAGCAAGAAAGTTTAGAAAATGTTAGAATTGTTCCTTTAAAAGAGGTATATCCTAATATTTATATCGAGCAGTTAAATGATGATATATTTAATGATACGAAAGAGATTTATATAGGGTTAGAGTTGCCTCAAAACTTGGATTTAAATATGAATTATAGAATTGAGGGAGAGGTATTAAGTCTTAGTTACAATAGAGTAAAAAAGGTTTTGATTGATAAAGTTTTTATATTAGCTATGAAAAATGAAGTTTCAAAGACGATAGCCTTAGATAAATGGTATATACCTGGGCAAAAAATATATATTGATGATTTTAGAGAGGTTCAAGGGTATTATTTATTAGAGGAAACGGGAGTATTGTCTGGAAAATATAGTGGTCTTAAAATAAAAGTAAATGATATAGAAGAAGAGATAGATGAGTTTGGAGAAAGTGAAGAGATAGATTTAGATTTTGGAAGAATGAAAATTGAAAATGGAAGAGCTTCTATTTGTATTGATAAGTTAAATCATTTAATTCAAGGGTCGGAAATTAATTATAAAATTTTTGATAAAAATGAAAATATTATAGAGAGTGTTCGTTTAAAGTTTTATATAGAAAATTAGTTTATAAAATATTATTAAATAAAAAAGGTGAGGTGTGAAATTATGAAGAAATTGGTATTAGTTTTGTTTGCGATTTTTTTAATGGGAGGATGTTTTGCTAAAAAGGTAGATGTGTTATCAAAAGTTCTCGATAATACTTACAGTTTAGAGAATGTAATTGAAGAAAGTCAGATTGATGTTTTTTTTCAGAAGGAAAAAATAGTAGGTAATTCTGGAGTGAATAGATATTTTGCAACTTATAAAATAGATGGAGATAAAATTTCTGTGGGGGAAATAGGTACAACTAGAATGATGGGACCAGAAAATTTAATGTTACAAGAGCAAGGGTATTTAAAAAACTTAAAAGAAGCACAAGAGGTTAGAATAACAGAAAATGGAATTCGAATAGTTACAAAAAGTGGAGTGGAATTAAATTTTGTTAAGAAATAAAAAAATATTAATAAATATAATGATTTTGTTCTTACTCTTGTTGACAGGGTGCTCATCAGCTAAAATTAGTGAAAAAGAAAGACAGGTTAGAGTAGTTAAAATTTCAGGCTTTTACAACAATTGGAAGGGGACTAAATATAGATTAGGTGGAACTACTAAATCGGGAGTAGATTGCTCAGCTCTTATGCAACACTTATATAAACAGAAGTTTGAAGTTAGTTTACCTAGGACAACTGAAAAGATGTCCTTAGAAGGGAAAAAAATAAAAAATAGAACTCACTGGGAAGTTGGAGATTTGTTATTTTTTAAAATTGGTAGAAAAAAAATACGTCATGTAGGTGTTTATTTAGGAAATAATAGATTTTTACATGCATCAACCTCTAGAGGGGTGATTATCTCTGAGGTTGATGATTATTGGAATAAGCATTTGTGGCAAGTTAGAAAGGTTTTGTAAATTATACCTAAATTGTTATTATATTTTAAATGTACAGATAAAGTTTTTGTTATAAAAAAATTATATTGGAAAATATTAAGTAAGATGTGTTAACATGTGAAGTACTAAAAAATGACATCTTAATATGGAAGTGTGGTTAAATTCCACTACGGCCCCGCCACTGTAACATTGACGAAAGCACAAAAGCTCACTGAGGTAACTTGGGAAGAGGTGCGAGTAGGGTGAAATGAGTCAGGATACTTTTAAGATGATACTTCGAGGGAGGAAAAATGAATAGAAAAATCATGGTGCTAAGTCTTTTGACTTACACAACTTTGGCTTATTCAAAGTTAGATGAGAGGATTATAAAACTGGAAGAAAGTGTTATAACCACAGATAATTTTGAAACCAATATCAAAGAAACAGGAGCGAATATAACAGTTATAACAAGTGAAGAGATAGTTGAAAAAGGGGCTCAAAATCTTGTGGATATTGTAAGGATGGCACCTGGAGTTATTGTATCACATTATTATGATAGTATTAGATTTGATGTGCGTGGAGCAGGGAGTCCTGTTCATGCAGAAAAAAATACCATAGTAACATTGGATGGAGTACCTATAAAAGGAGATCAGATAACAAATATTCCAATAGCAAATATTGAAAGAGTAGAAGTTGTTCCTGGCGGTGGAGGGATTTTATACGGTGATGGAGCTATTGGAGGAATTGTAAATATTAGATTAAAAAAAATTGATTCATTTTCAGAGGGGAAAAATTATTCAGGGCATATATCAGGATCTGTATCAAGTCATGAATCTAATAAATTTGGTGTTGGTGTGAATACAAAAATGACAGAAAAAATTGCAACAAGTATTGGATATAACTCTAGCTTACAAAGAAGTGATAAAAGAGGCGATGAATATGGAGATATATTTAGTAAAAGAAAGAACTTTGTGCTAAGTACAAAATATAATTTAAATGATGGAGAGATTGACTTTAGATATACAAGAGATGAAAAAAAATATGCTAAAGATGGTGATGTACCAGAGGATATTTATGAAAATGATAGTAGAAATCCGGGGAATATTTCAAGAGGTGAATCACATAGCAATGATTATTACT
Source organism: Cetobacterium sp. ZOR0034 (assembly GCF_000799075.1). Lineage (NCBI taxonomy): Bacteria > Fusobacteriati > Fusobacteriota > Fusobacteriia > Fusobacteriales > Fusobacteriaceae > Cetobacterium > Cetobacterium sp. ZOR0034. The sequence goes on along the minus strand of NZ_JTLI01000113.1, from coordinate 5,062 downwards.
TAGGATATAGATATGATTTGAATAAAAAAACTCAACTGTACTCTTATTTAGGTTTTTATGAAAAGAAATTTGAAACTCATAATCCAAAAACAGGAACCGTAATTCCTAAAGATGATGAGGAAAAATTTTATGGGAAAATTCAATTAAAGCATAACTATACAGAGAGTGATTATTTTATGTTAGGAACTGATTTAACTAAAGAGATTGCGACTCCACAAGATAAACGAATTGATGATTCAACAAAAGATAGTTATGGAATATTCTTAATGAATGAAAATAAAAGAGGTAAATTTACATTTTTACAAGGTGTTAGATACAATACTGCAGAGTATAACTATTATTTTAGAAATAGATCACCTATTCCAGAAGAGAAGTGGGATACTAAAAATAAGACAAAGTATAATGACTATTCTTACACTTTGGAAACGAGATATTCCTATAATGAATCAGGCGTTGTTTATGGAAAATTATCTAGAGATTTTAGAACTCCGTTAATATCAGAGATGCGTTATACAGTAAATGCTGAAAAATTAAACCCACAAACACAAGATACAATAGAGTTTGGTGTGAAAGATTATATAAATGATACATATATAAGTTTGTCAACATTCTATAAGATGACAAGAGATGAAATCTATTATAGTGGTGAGGAGTATTCGAATTTCCCATATTATAATATTGGAGATACTGAGAGATACGGTGTAGAAATTTTTGCAGAACATTATTTTGAAAAGCTTACTTTAAATACATCAATAACATATATATATCACAAAATAAAAGATTCTAAATTTGATAGTTTAAAAGATAAAGAGGTTCCTTTTATTCCTAATTGGAAATTGGGATTTGGTGCAAGATATGAATTTACACCTAAAATAGTTGGAAACGCAGATGTAATTTACTATGGAAGATATTTTGACTCGGATGATCCTACAAATATCAGAAAAAAGGATCAAGGAGATTATGCAACTGTTGATATTTCATTGTCTTATAAACCTTTAGAATCTCTTACATTAACTGGAAGAGTTAATAATTTGTTTGATGAAAAATATGCAACATATGTGGGATATTGGGATGATATAAGACAATATAATAGAGGGGATGGAAGAATTTATACGTTGGAAGCGACTTATAAATTCTAAGGTAGTTATGAAGAGGCTGAGAAATATTTTAAAGGAAGCTAAAGAAAAAATTGTAAAATCAAACGGTGAAAGAGTTTGTAATCAGACGAGTAATAGTTGTGGTTGTTGTAATTGGGATTATTCTTTGATATCTTTAAAAGAAAAAGCAGAGATATTAAACTTTATTAGTTCTAATGATATTGTTAAAGAGAAAATTTTAAGGAATAAATTAGAGGATAAGGCATGTTATTTTCATGATAAAGAGAGTAAAAGTTGTTTGATATATGATTTTAGACCTATATGCTGTAGATATATTTCTTATAAAATATATGAAAAGAGTGATTGTTTTAAAACTTGTTCTCCTCTTGAACCGTGTAAAAAAGGGAAATCAACTGTAATAAGAATTGAAAAAGAAGATGTTTGCATTTATGATAAAATTTTGAAAAAGTTTTCTTTGGATGAGAAAGAATATTGTTTTATAGATGATAAAGCGATACCTGAATATCAGGAGTATAAAAAAGATCAAAATATAAAATTGAGTAGCATAATAGATGAATTTAAAAAGTGATTGCAATTTGCAATCACTTTTTTGATAATTTATAATTAAATAATGCAGCACCAATAATTATAAGACCACCTATCATACTGAAAATATCTGGAATCTCCTGCCAAACCATAAACCCAATTATAGCAGAGAATATAATACTTAAATATTGATATATAGATACTTCACTAGCTAAAGCATATTTATAAGCATAAGCTAAACCAATCTGTCCGATTGTAGCGAAAATACCTGTTAGAATAAGATAAAGTAGTTGTATCCTGTTTGGGACTATAAATCCTTGAATAAGCATTGGCGGAATCATACCGATCATTGAAAATGCGGAAAACCATAAAACCAAAGTAGAAGGTTCTTCCATAGTTCTTAGATATCTTACTAGTGTATAGGCCCCACCTGCAAAAATAGCGGATAAAAATCCGGCTAAAGCTGGTAACATTTCAAAACTGAATTTAGGCTTTATAACTAATAATGCTCCGAATAGAACGACAATAAGTATAGGAATTTGATGTCTTTCTAATTTTTCTTTTAAAAATAAAGTTGCAAAAATAGCAACAAAGAATGGTGAAAGTTTATTTAATAAAGCTGAATCAGCTAAATAAAGTTTGTTAATACAGTAAAAATTTAGAACAGCTCCTGTTAAGCCGGTTGCACATCTAAAAATCATAAATAATCTACTTTTATTGCTACTACCCCAGATATTTATATTTTGACCTTTCATAGAAAAGAGCAACATAACGACTCCTACGAGATTTCTGAAGAAAAGTTTTTCGAAAGTAGAGATATCACTACCAATAAATTTAACTGTAGCTCCCATTAAGGCCATACCTAAAGCGGACACACACATCCATAAAGTTCCTTTTAATCTATCACTCATAATATATTCCTCCCTTAATTCTAAAAGTATTATATCATGAAAAAATGTTAAATTCTACTTAAAAAGTATAAAAAAAAGAGCCGATTGGCTCTTTTTATATTATTCAACAGTAACTGATTTTGCTAGATTTCTAGGCTTATCCACATCAATTCCTTTTGCAACAGATGTAAAGTATGATAGAAGTTGAAGCGGTATAATAGCTAGTAAAACAGAGAAAACATCTTCAATATCATCAATTCCAATAAATTCATCAGATGCTTCGATAGCTTCTTTACAACTTTTTCTTGCGATAGTTGTAATGTGAGCTCCTCTAGCTTTTAGTTCTTTCATATTTGAAACGGTTTTTTCTAAAAGATTTGACTGCGTAGCTACAACTATAACAGGTGTTCCAGGCTCTATTAAAGCGATAGATCCATGTTTTAACTCACCAGCTGCAAAAGCTTCAGTATGTATATACGTAATCTCTTTCATTTTTAATGATCCTTCAAGTGCTGTAGCAAAGTCTACTCCTCTTCCAATATAGAACCCACTACTTTTATCTTTCATAAACTCTGCAACAGATTTTAAAAGATCTGTATTCTGAAGCTCTTTTTCAACTTTAGAAGGAATAGAGTAAAGTGATTCGATTAATTTGTTAACCTCGTCGCTATTAAGTAATCCCTTTTTTTCAGCTAAATAGATAGAAAGAAGTTGGAAAATAATAACTTGTGTTGTATAAGCTTTAGTTGATGCAACTGCAATCTCAGGTCCAGCCATAGTGTAAATAGTATTGTGGGCTTCTCTTGATATAGTAGATCCGACAACGTTTGTGATAGCAAGAGTTTTAGCACCTCTAGATTTAGCTTCCTTCAAAGCTGCTAGAGTATCTAAAGTTTCTCCAGATTGGCTTACGAAAATAGCTAAAGTATTTTCATCGACAAATGGATTCATATATCTGTATTCTGAGGCAATTTCGACAAGAGCATTCGTTCTAGAAATTGATCTTAATGCATATTGGCCTTGTAAACCAGCGTGATATGCAGTTCCACAAGCAACGATATGAATCATATTGAATTTTTTGATATCTTCATCAGATAGAACATCAGAAAAATCAATTGCTCCATTTTGAATTCTTCTATTTAGAGTTTCTTCGATAGATTTAGGTTGCTCAAAAATCTCTTTGATCATAAAGTGAGGATATCCAGCTTTTGTAGCTTGCTCATAATCCCATTCGATAAATTTAATCTCTCTCTGTACAGGAGATAAATTTTTGTCGAAAATTTGGATTGAGTTTGCAGTTAATTTAGCGATATCACCATCTTCTAAAAAATACACGTTCTTTGTATATTTTAGAATAGCCGGGATATCAGAAGCTATAAGATTTTCATTTTCTCCAATTCCGATAACAAGAGGACTATCCTTTCTAGTACAAACTATTTCATCAGGGAAATCTTTATGAATAACTCCAAGAGCAAAACTACCTCTTAAGTAAGTGATTGCTTCTTTTACCGTTTCTAGTAAGTTTCCTTTGAAGATAGAGTGTATAAGATGAGCTACAACTTCAGTATCTGTATCAGATGTAAATTTATACCCCTTTTTAATAAGTTCTTCTTTCAGAGATGAATAATTTTCGATAATCCCGTTGTGAACGACAGCTACAGACATATCTTCACTATAGTGAGGATGAGAATTTCTATCAGAAGGTTCTCCATGAGTGGCCCATCTAGTGTGCCCGATTCCGATATGAGAGTTTAAGTCAAGTCCTTCAAGATGAGATTCTAGATTTTTTAATCTACCTTTTTTCTTCTCTACAATAATCTTAGAATCTTTTATAACTGCGATACCTGCAGAGTCGTAACCTCTGTACTCCAATTTCTCAAGTCCTTGTAAAACTACGCTTTTTGCATCTCCTTTTCCTATGTAACCAACAATTCCACACATAAAAAAATCCTCCTTAAAATATTTAATTTTCAATGTTCTTTATATTTAAGAAGAATTACTACTTACCTTCCTTTGTCCTAAAAGTCACCCTTTAGATTTGTAGAAGGTCTAAGGTTGTAGTAACCTCTGGAATATCCGCCGAATGTTCGATAATTCCAGTCCTCGTCAACTTAAAAAGTTCTGGCGCTTATTTTCTTTTTAATTCTCCTTAATATAGAGTCATTTCATAGTATCATAAGATTAAAAAACTTGCAATAAAAAATATTTTTAAAAAAAATAAAAAACTTGTTGACTTTTTCTAAAAAAAATGGTACTATTAT
>NZ_JTLI01000113.1:0-258 GCF_000799075.1 Cetobacterium sp. ZOR0034 | reverse complement strand
GAATAGGTAGACGCACGGGACTTAAAATCCCGAGCTATCTGATAGCGTGCCGGTTCGATTCCGGCCCCAGGCACCAATATTTGTGGTGACCGTAGTTCAGTTGGTAGAGCGCCAGTTTGTGGATCTGGTTGTCGCGGGTTCGAGCCCCGTCGGTCACCCCATAAAAATAAAAAAATCTTAAAATGCGGGAGTAGCTCAGTTGGTAGAGCGTCAGCCTTCCAAGCTGAATGTCGCGAGTTCGACCCTCGTCTCCCGCTC
>NZ_JTLI01000112.1 GCF_000799075.1 Cetobacterium sp. ZOR0034 | reverse complement strand
AATAATAGAGTGGGCTATTTCAAATAGAAAGAAAACAGTTGCATTAGCGTTCTTAACATTTATAGGAATGATGATAGTAGGCCCTATGTTTACTAGAACAGAGTTTATTCCAAAGCAAGATTATGGGCGATATTCTATTGTCCTAAAATTAGAGCGAGGTCTTTCCGTTGAAAAAGCAGAAGAGATTACAAATCGGGCCGTTGAAATAGTAAAAAACAATCCTTTAACAAAGTCATATTCAACTTTGATTAAAGATAATAAAGGGATTGTCAATGTAGATATAGGTCCAAAATCCGATCGTAAATTTTCTGTTTTTAATGTTACTAAAGACTTAAGAAAAGAGATTTCTAAAATCCCAGGTATCTATTTCAATCTCCAAAACGAATATCAAACAGATACTGGCGAAGGAGATGTCGAGTTTCAGGTAAGTTCTAATGACTTAAATCTTACTAAAAATATTATATCTAAAATACAGGAGAAGATTAGTCGAAATCCTGGAATTATAGATATTACATCAAGTATAGAATCGGGAAATGTAGAGGCAAGGGTTGTATTAAATAGAGATAAATTAAGAGCACATGGAATTAGTGCATTTGATATAGGAAGAACAATAAGCTACTCATTCTTAGGTGGAAATAGGGCAGCTGGACAAACTTTATCTGTAAAAACTGGAATAGAAAATATTGATGTTTTAATTAGATTATCAAAAGATAATAGAACAAAAATTTCAATTTTAAATGAGTTAAACGTTAGAGGAAGAGATGGTAAATTTGTAAAAGTTTCAGATGTAGCAAATATTGTTATGGCAGAAGGAGCATCAGAAATCAATAAAATCGATAAAGTATACACTTCTATAATCAGTGTTAATGATGGTGGCATAGGTTTAAGTAACATTCAATCAGAAATTTTAAAAGCTTTTAATGAAGCAGCACCTCAAAGTGGGGTTTCATACTCATGGGGTGGAGTATCACAGTTATTTAACGAGGCAATTGTTCAAATGGCGATGGCTCTTGGAATTTCAATATTTTTAATCTATGCAATTCTAGCCTCACAATTTGAAAATTTCCTACTTCCAGGAATTATATTAGCATCAGTACCCTTAGCAATGATTGGAGTTTATAGTGGACTCTTGCTAACCAACTCTCCATTTGATATGATGGTAATGATTGGAATAATAATGTTGGCAGGAACTGTTGTTAATAACGCCATAGTTCTTATTGACTTTATCAAAATTTTAAGAAATCGTGGGTATGAATTAAATGAAGCGGTTAAAGAATCTTGTAAAACAAGACTTAGACCAATCTTAATGACTACAATGACAACAGTGTGTGGGATGATTCCCCTTGCCTTGGGATTTGGAGAAGGGGCAGAACTATATTCTGGAATGTCTATAGCTGTTATATTTGGTTTGTCATTTTCGACATTGCTAACATTGGTTATAATTCCTGTTCTATACATTGAAATTATTTCAATTACAACATATAAAAAATAAAAGGACGGATCTTATGTTTAAAAAAAAATACCTCATTGCTTCGATAGTTATTTTTTCTTTAACTCTAGGAGTTTTAATTAAGTTTTTATCATTGAAAGAAAAAGATTTTGTTTATGTAATTCCAAAGATTAAAAATATGGAAATTCTTGATAACCAGATAGGTGAATACTCTTTACACAGCGAATTAGATAATACTAATCACAACTTTGAAAGTAAAGATTTTTTAAATGGAAAAATCTTTCTCAATGTTCCAAATGATAAGTATACTTTAAAAGGAAAGTATGACGATGAAGTTAAAATTATCTCTTTCACAAAAGAAAGCCCTTGGGAAGAGATAGAGATAGAGTTTATCGGCAAACAATTTTCTAAAAAAGAAGAATATTTTTTGAACGGGATTACTTTATCCCTCATTATTATAAATTTATTCATCTTTCTTAAGCTGAAAAAACAATTAAAAGAGGATAAAACTTTATATTATACTTCATTTATTTTATTTTTAAATCTAATTTTAAGTTTTAGAACTACAAAATATATAGACATTATAAAGATATTAGATTTTTTAACAGTGACTATTTTAGGATTTACTTTAGGTTTTTATCTAATTAACAAATTTATTTCTCCTAGATACAATATAGCACA
>NZ_JTLI01000111.1 GCF_000799075.1 Cetobacterium sp. ZOR0034 | reverse complement strand
ATATATGTCATTAGCAGGTATTGCTATACGTAGACCAGTTGCAACGGTAATGGTGATGGTTTCGATGGTATTCTTAGGGATTGTTTCAATGTTATCAATGAAATCTGAACTGCTTCCTAATATGAATATCCCGATGGTTATTGTTAGTACAACTTGGAATGGAGCTGTTCCAGATGATGTAAACAGTCAGATTACAAAAAAAATAGAGGATTCACTATCGGGTGTTGATGGAATAAAAAAGATAACATCAACATCAGCATTTGAAAGATCAACTGTAAGTATAGAGTTTGATTATGGTGTAAATATAGATTTAAAAAGAGGGGATGTTCAAAGAGAGATTGATGCAATCTCTGGAGAACTGCCAGATGATGCTTCAAAACCAGTGACTCAAAA
>NZ_JTLI01000110.1 GCF_000799075.1 Cetobacterium sp. ZOR0034 | reverse complement strand
TAAAAATAGATATATTTACATAAGTAAAGAAGAGGCTAAAAAAGGAACAGCGTTAGTTTTTGCTGTAACAGATGAACCAATAAAAAATATGGAAGAATATTTTGAAGGAAGAGCTTGTTTATTTGTTGGAGAAGACCTCCCCCATTATATAACATATTTAGAAAATGAAAATACAATTAGAGAAGCTACAGAAGAAGAGAAATTAGCAAGAAATCAAAGAGTACTTAGTGATAATGAAATCCTAAATGAAAATGGAGTAATTGAAGCATATGATCCATACAGTCAAAAAATTATAGATAATAAAATAGTTGATAAAACTAGAGAGGATTATATCAATGAGAATTTAATAACTTTAGATTCTGAAAAAAATAAAGCTAGAAATCAGAGAGAAATTGAAATGAAATCAATTGATTTATACGATAAAGCAGTACTTAGAGGAGATATTGAAGAAACTGAAGATATGAAAAAAGAAAGAGACGAATACAGAAGAAAGTGGCTAGAACTTCCTAATTCCTATGAAAATATAAATACTCCAATTGACGATTTATATCCTCAAAAACCTTCTGCAATTGTATACTTTACTAATTATTCTGTATTTTAATTAACAAACTCCTGTTATTATGTGATGTTGTAAGTACAACATTATATATTCGGGAGGAACAAATGAAAATATCAGAGAAAAACAAAATACTTTATCAACTTTATTTAGATAGTAACTATGCTGTGAATGAAAACACAAAAGATACAACATACAGGACATACAAAAATTCTATGTACTACTTTATGGAATTCTTACATACAAAAGAAGGCAATAGATATTTAATATCAGATGATACTTTGAAAAAGATTATAGAGATTTTAGAAAGATTTATTATACATTGTAGGGAAGCTGGAAATAATAATAGAACAATTAATGGAAAGATAACGGCAATTAGTAGTTTTTATAAATGGTCTACTAAAAGAGGGTTAATAAAACATCATCCATTCCGTGATAAAATAGATCGTTTAAAAATTACTGAAAAAGATAGAAGAAGAACTGAATATTTCCTTACATGGAAACAAATTTTTACAGTATCTTTATTAATGGAAATTAATCCTAAAAAATTTGACTTAAAAAGTAGATTGATGTGGGAGTTGTTCCTTGATAGTGGCTTTAGAATAAGTGCTGTTCATAGTTTGAAGCTATCTCAATTAGACATTGAAAATACTATGTTTACTGGTGTTTCTGAAAAAATGGGTAAAGTTAGAGATTTATTTTTCTTTTCAACAACAAAAAAATTACTATTAGAGTTAATCAAAACAATGAGTGATGAAGAAAAAGCAACAGATTATATTTTTGTAACAAAGTATAATGGCAAATATGGACAAATGAGTCAAACTGCTATAAGAAGAAGAGTTAGAAAAATGGGAAAATTAATAGGTATAGAAGACCTTTACCCTCATTCTTTAAGAAAAACAGCAATTAATCAGATTAATAATTTATCAGATACAAAAACTGCTAGTGAATTTGCTGGACATAGTAGTACTAAAGTTACTGAAGAACACTATATTCAGCAGAAAAGCTCAGCAGATCAACAGAATAGAATATTCTTGATGAGAAAAAACGCAGGATTAATTTAGTTGAAATTTAAAAATTTCTGTCC
>NZ_JTLI01000109.1 GCF_000799075.1 Cetobacterium sp. ZOR0034 | reverse complement strand
GAGGGGATGTTCAAAGAGAGATTGATGCAATCTCTGGAGAACTGCCAGATGATGCTTCAAAACCAGTGACTCAAAAGAAACTGGCTGGATCGGGAAACACAGCAATGATGCTAAACGTTTCTGGACCAAACTTCTTAGAGCTAACAACTTTTATAAATGAATTTATGACTCCAAGATTTGAAAGAATCGGAGGAGTTGGAAGTGTTGATACATTAGGATCGCCAGATAAACAGATTCAAATCCAATTTGATACAGATAGATTATCATCATATAACTTAACACCAAACGAGTTGTATGACTTAATAAAGACATCTTCTGTAAATGTTCCATTAGGAGTTATTAAAACTGGTGGGAAAGATGTTGTAGCAAGATTTATGGGAGAGTTTAATTACTTAGATGAGTTTGAAAATATGATTATCAGAAGTAATGGAAAAACTTTAAGATTAAAGGATTTAGCTGATGTTGTTTTAACAACAGAGGATCAAAGTGAAATTGCGAAATTAGACGGAAAAGAATCAGTAATGATTGTTATTGAGAAATCAACAGATGGAAATATCTTATCTATAACTGATAATGCTAAAATAGCATTAGAAGAGATGAAAC
>NZ_JTLI01000108.1 GCF_000799075.1 Cetobacterium sp. ZOR0034 | reverse complement strand
TTCTGATTACAGGTGGAGCTTTCGGTATTATTTTAAAAACTAAAGCTGTTGAAGCTGGAATTTTAAATATGATTAAGAAGACAAAAGGATCTGAAGTATTATTGATTCCTTTAGTATTCCTGCTTTTCTCTCTTGGTGGAGCTGTATTTGGTATGGGAGAGGAAGCTATACCATTTGCTATGATTTTAATTCCTATTGTTGTTGGTATGGGATATGATTCGATTACAGGTATCTTTATGTGCTACATATCAACTCAAATTGGATTTGGTACCTCATGGATGAATCCATTCAGCGTGGCTGTTGCGCAAGGTGTTGCAGGAATTCCTGTGCTCTCTGGTGCCATGTTCAGAATCTTTATGTGGATATTTTTCACTGCATTCGGAATTTTTTATACGATGAGATACGCTAAAAAAATAAAAGCAAACCCAGAATTGTCAATTTCTTATGAAACTGATAAATTTTTTAGAGATGATTTCAAAGCGGATGCTACTGACGATTTAGAATTTACTTTAGGTCACAAACTAGTATTCTTAACTATATTCTTAGGTATGTCTTGGATTGTTTGGGGTGTTGTATTGCACGGTTATTACCTTCCTGAAATAGCTGCTCAATTTACAATTATGGGAATAGTTTCTGGAATAATTGGAGTAGTATTTAAACTAAACGACATGACAGTTAATGATATTGCCACATCTTTTAGAAAAGGAGCTGAAGATTTAATTGGAGCCGCCTTAGTTGTTGGAATGGCAAAAGGAATTGTACTGGTTTTAGGTGGAATAGACGCTGGGACTCCTACTGTTTTAAATACAATCTTAAACTCTGTAGCTGGTATTTTAGGAAACTTGCACGCTTCTGTATCTGCAATAGCGATGTATTTCTTCCAGTCTATATTTAATTTCTTTGTTGTTTCTGGATCTGGTCAAGCTGCACTTACTATGCCAATTATGGCACCACTTTCTGATTTAGTTGGAGTTCCTAGACAAGTTGCTGTACTTGCTTTCCAATTGGGAGATGGATTTACAAATATGATTGTTCCAACTTCTGGAATTTTAATGGCAATTTTAGGAATTGCTAAAATTGAATGGGGATCTTGGGCTAAGCAACAGATTAAATTCCAAGGAATCTTATTTATTTTAGGATCTTTGTTTGTTATAGCTGGAGTTTTAATAAATTTACAATAAACAAAAGAGGGTGTAACTTTAAATTACACCCTCTTTTATTATTTCAACTTTTGATATTTCTTATATAAGAATAAAAAAAAAGATGTATTTCTACATCTTAAAAAATTCATTTAATGGCGGGAGTGACGAGGGTCGAACTCGCGACCTCATGCGTGACAGGCATGCGCTCTAACCAACTGAGCTAC
>NZ_JTLI01000107.1 GCF_000799075.1 Cetobacterium sp. ZOR0034 | reverse complement strand
GAAAACGCGGAATAACAACGCTAAGAGCTGATTTTTAAGGATTTTTTGATTTTTTTTTAAATTTAACAACGTTAAGGATTAAAAAACAAGCCTATTGAGACACTGAAAACGCTTATTTTTCAATGGGTCATAGAATATCTCAATAGGGTACAATCTATTGAAACATTTTGATTTTTGAGACAATCTTTAAAAATTTTAGTTTTTTAAGAACAAAAAAGTCTATAACCTTAATAAAATCAAAGGCTTGTACGGTGTTTCAACATTCCTTAGCGTTGTTATTCCGCGTTTTCCTGATGGGACCCCTAGTTTGGTTATTAAAATAAATCAAAAATTTTTAATTTTAGTCCATAAGATAAATATATAAAATATTTTTATTTTTTTAAAAAAATACTTACTTTTTTCTTGTTTGTATATTTATTAATTATTTAATAATTTACGGTGTGTCCTTTTTTTACAAAACCCATTGAAAATAAAGGGCTAGAATGGTATCAAAAAAAAAAAACTGCGACAAAAGTATAAAACAACTGCGACAAAAGTATAAAAAACTGCGACAAAAGTATAAAAAACTGCGACAAAAGT
>NZ_JTLI01000106.1 GCF_000799075.1 Cetobacterium sp. ZOR0034 | reverse complement strand
TTAAATCTTTTTATTTTAACACTCCCCCGTGTTTATAAAAAACCTTCCTTTTCCCCAAGAGGAAGGTTTTTTATTTATACAGTATTTTTTACCTATTTTACTAGTCTAGAAAAAAATATGTATTGTGACATTGATTTTTTTCTTTTTTAGTAGTATATTCTTACTAAGTGGATTTAATGATTGAAAATTGATAAAAATCGAGTGCTGATATATCTATAAACGAGAATTAGCTAAAAAGGGTGAACAGAAAGTTTTGACTATATAAAACTTTCAATAGAGACTTTTCCTGAGATGTAACTCGGAATCTAGTTCGCGACTTCCTTTGATAGTACCACTTACGAGTATTCCACATATGAGTATCCCTGATATGGGTATCCCTGATATGGGTATCCCTGATATGGGTATCCCTGATATGGGTATCCCTGATATGGGTATCCCTGATATGGATATTCCAGATGTGGGTATTCCAGATGTGGGTGGCCCACAACTGGGAAATGACTCCTATACTAATAAAGATATTACTAAGACTATTTTTAACAAAAAAAAATATAAACAAAAAAAATACTAAACTAACTAAACTAACTAAACTAATCCTTAGTTAGTTTTAAACTGTGTTATTTTTGTTATGAGTATTACAGGACGTTGAAAACTTAAAAGCAAGCTGCTAGATAAAAAAAAGAAGATCAAACACCTTCCATAAGGAATTTAATCTTCTTTAGTTTATAAAAAAGTCAATTTTTTAATACTTTCTTTTACCTACAAGGCATCTATTTTATAAATTTTTAGCTATATATTGTCTATGTCAAAAGAGGGGAGGATTCTTTACAATCTTTCTATTTCAATTTTACATATAAAAAGCAATTTCTTATTTAATTATAATTCACTATTGCTTTTATTAGCTTTATGAAGCTTTTAGTATATCAAAAAATTAAAAAAATTTTGAGTTTTATTTTTTTTAAGTGCATTTTAAGTGCAAAATAAGAATAGAGATACCCCTCTCTGTTACCTCTATTCTATTAGCTTTTTTTAATTTTTTATTTTAATAATTCTGTTAATTGTTTTTTTTATTTTTTAGCTAATATGATGAGTTAATTCATATTTTTCTTCACACCACTTATAAATAGATTCTTCTTTGAACTCATTAATAAAATTTAAACTTAAAGGAAGAGCAATACTATATCCATCATGCAGTATTTTTATTTGACTAAATTCAAATTTCTGATTAATCGGAACATATTTAAATCTTTCACTAATCAATAATTTCTGATTAATAATCCCTATCTCTTCTATTTTTTCATCAATCGTAGCTAGTTTATTCAATATAGAAATCGACTCTTTATCAAACAAGTATATTTCCTCACCACAGATTATATCTTTAAAAAAGTATAATATATCTATTTTAAAGATACTTTCAGTTTTTCTTATCTCTTTATAAAGTTCTTTATATATAAAATATGATATAAAATTGATTATTAATATTAAAGATCTCTTTTCATCTTCTGTAAATGTTTTTAAAAGATAAGTAAATTTATTTAAAATTTTTTTTATTTGCCGAATAGATTTTATATCAATCTCTTTATATTTGTTCTCTAATATTTTAAGTAATAATAGTTTCATAAAATTTTCAAAATCCAACTCTTTATTTTCTACAATTCCTTGCATTGTGTAGTCATAATTTTTATATTCAATTTTAAAAAAATCATTAATATTAACCTCTGGAAACATTAACTGCAAATCAAAAAATTTTTCAAAATAATCTTCGTTCTTTCTATTACAACCATATAAATTTTCAACAGTATATTTTAACTGCTCTTTGTTTATAAGAAATATGAACGTTAAATTATAAATATCAAAAATATGCTTTATCGCTTCTAATAATTCTATTGCATAATTTGGTTTACATCTATCTAATTCATCTAAAATTATAACTCTTTTAGGAGTTCCAATGCCTACACCAAAGCTCTCTTTAAACTTTTTAACTGAATCTTTATATTTTTTATATTCTTCTATTCCTGAACTATCCATCCCTTGAAATATAGATTTTATATTGGTTATATCTTCATCTGTAAAATTTAACTTTTTTAATAAAGCTGTTCCTAATATTTTAGCAACTAATCCAGGTATATTTTTTATTAATTTTTCACCTTTTTCTAGTGTGCCTGAAGATATATTTAAATCACTTTCATTTATTTCTCCAATTAAAGATTTCATAGGATCACTGAAATAATCTGTTTCCCAAGCGTTTATAGCTTTAACTTTTATTTCTTTTTCTCTTAATTTTTCTACCAATACATCTTTCAATAAAGTTTTTCCCATACCCCAAGAGGCATCAATTGAAATAGTTTTTATTCTTTCCTCTTCATTAATATCTCTATCAAATGTTGATTCTATAAGTGGTATTAACTGGTTTACAAATATTTTTCTATTTTTTGTTAACTTCTCGTAATGCATTCAATTCTCCCCCTCATAATTTCTAATAATAGTTTAGTTCCAACTTTTCCAAAAGTCAATTTTATATTCTAAGATTGTATTTAAATAAATTAAATAATATAATTCTAATATAATCATTAAAAGCGAGGTATTACCATGAATAATAAATTAGAGAAAATTTGTGAGTTGAAAAGTGAGTTAGATTATAGAAGACCTCTTAATCAAGATGAAATAAAAAGAATAAAAGAAAATTATATAATTAAAAATACATATAACTCAAATGCTATCGAAGGAAATACTCTTACTGAAATGGAAACTAGATTTATTATCGAAACTGATTTAGCTATAGGTAAAAAATCTTTAAAAGAACATTTACAGATTAGAAATTATAATAATGCTTTACTATATATCGAATCATCGAGAAATGAAATTTTATCTGAAGAAAATATAAAAACTATTCATACTGTACTTTTAGATGGAATTGATCGTATTAATAAGGGTAAATATCGAACTACCGATACTTTTCAAGAAATACACACTTTATTATCTTGGTATACTTCTGAACCTGTTACTATTAAAAGAATTATTGAATTTACTTGTAAATTCATTAATATTCATCCTTTCATTGATGAAAATGGTAAAACTTGAGGGTTTCCCAAATTTAGTGTAAATTGTAAAAATTGAATATATATATTTTACCTTCTTGGCTATTAATTTGTA
>NZ_JTLI01000105.1:2174-13451 GCF_000799075.1 Cetobacterium sp. ZOR0034 | reverse complement strand
CTGATATTATACAACGTTATGAAGGGAAAAGAAAAGCAGCTCACGTCATTTTTGTGAGCTGCTATTTTTTATTATTATAAACTTTTTAAAGCTTCTAGAGCAGAATCGTAATTAGGCTCCTCAGTGATTTCTTTTAAATATTCAGTATATGCAATTTTTCCATCTTTATCGATAATTATAACAGCTCTTGAAACAAGCGCAAGTTCTTTAATGAATAATCCATAGTTATTTGAAAATTCTCTATCTTTATAATCTGAAGTAGTTATAGCATTTTCTATATTTTTAGCACCACAGAATCTGCTTAGTGCAAATGGTAAATCCATTGAAACTGTTAAAATAACAACATTTTCTAATGCAGATGCTTCCTTATTGAATCTGATTGTTTGTAATTCACAAACAGGAGTATCAATAGATGGCATAGCTGAAATAACTATTGTTTTCCCTTTTAAGTCTGCTAAAGAAAGAGGTGATAAATCAGTTTTAGTTACAGTGAAGTTAGGAGCAACATCTCCAACAACAACCTCTTTTCCTACTAATGTTAACGGATTACCTGCAAATGTAATAACATCTTTTCTTTCCATGATAAAACCTCCCTAAATTTTGTAATTAAATTATACTTATTTAGTGTATAAAATGCAAGAGAAATTTTTATAATTTTTAACATCCTCTGCACCTGTAAGTATCATGCTTTGATAAAGTTGAGATTTTAAAGTTTCTAAAACAACTTTTACTCCCTCTTGTCTTCCACCAATTGATCCCCAAATGATAGGTCTTCCAATCAAAACAGCTTTAGCTCCAAGAGCTAAATATTTTAAAATATCAACACCTTCTCTAACTCCACCATCAGCTAAAACAATAATCTCATCTCCAACAGCTGTGGCAATCTCTTTTAAAACTTCTGCAGGTGCAAAAGTTTCGTTTAAGCAACGACCACCGTGATTTGATACAACAATAGCAGCAGCACCAGCTTGAACACAAAGTTTAGCTTCATCTACAGTTAAAATACCTTTTACTATAAATGGAAGAGTTGTTGAAGAGATAATCTCTTTTAAATCGTTTAGAGATTTAGGACCAACGGGTTGATTGAAAAGTTTCATTGTAACTAATCCAGCACCGTCAACATCCACTCCGACAGCTACTGCACCAGCTTCTTCTGCTATTTTAATTCTTTTTATAATCTCAGAATTTTCTCTAGGTTTGATTATAGCAATACCTTTTCCGTTTGCTTTTTTTATGGCATCTATTCCAGCTGCAAAGCAGTTAGGATCTCCTGTATCTCCAACCATGGCTATTGTTCCTGCATCAAGAGCACCTAATACAACATCATTTGAATACTCTACATCATTAACATATCCACCCATATTGAATTTAGTTCCTGTTATAGGTGCGATCATAGCGGGGAAAGAAAGATCTTCTCCGAAAATAGAGCAAGATAATTTAGGATCAGAAACATTATGAAGAGTTCTCATTGCAACTTTAACCTCTTTAAGTTTTTCATAAGTTCTATTGAAACTCCCACCGTTTCCGGCTCCACCCATTCCGGGAACTTTTCCAGCACACCAACGTCCGTTACACTCTGGACATAATATACAAAACTCCTTCATTCTTTCCTTTGCATTTTTTTTAATATCTTTGATATCCATAATACCCCTCCGTGAATTATCTATCTTTTGTATCTATTATTAAAGTAACTGGTCCGTCATTTAAAAGTTCTACTTTCATATCAGCACCAAAAACTCCAGCTTCAGTTTTAAAGCCAAGATCTTTACACTTTTGTAAAAACTTTTCGTAAAGTTCGTTAGCCATATCAGGCTTTGCAGCATCAATAAATGCTGGACGACGACCTTTTATACAGTTTCCATATAATGTAAATTGTGAGATTACAAGTAACTCTCCATCAACATCCTTTAGTCCAAGATTCATTTTATCCTCAGCGTCGTTAAAAACTCTTAAGTCGGTGATTTTTTTAGCTAACCAATCTACCTCTTTTTCTGTATCGGCATGCGTCACACCTAAAAGTACTAAGAATCCATGGTTTATTTTTCCAGTAATTTCATTATCGACAGTAACACTTGCATGTTTAACTCTTTGTATAACAGCTCTCATCAATCTCTCCTTTTCTATTTTTATTGGTAATTATACCACAAAAGTGATATAATTATTAAGAAAAAATAAAAAACTAACAATTTAAAAAGAGGTACAAAATGGGGAGAGAAAGAGTTTTAACAGATTTTGCAAAGGTTATTAATTCAGATAGATATCAATATACTGAAAGTGACATTTTTTTAATGGAAGAGATGCAGGATAAGGAAGCTATATTTGATATGTACTTTAGAAAAACTGAAGATGGTGGTTTTGCAGTTGTTTCGGGAGTTCAAGAGGTAATTGAACTTATTGATATTTTAAATAAAACTAGTGAAGATGAAAAAAGAGAGTATTTTTCAAAAATAATTGAAGAGAAACATCTTTTAGAATATTTAGTTAAGATGAAGTTTACTGGAAATTTATATGCCATGAGAGATGGGGAGATTGTATATCCAAATGAGCCAATAATAACAGTAAAAGCTCCACTAATTCAAGCTAAAATATTAGAAACACCAATTTTAAATTTGATGAATATGCAGTTAGCTATAGCTACAAAAGCATCGAGAGTTACAAGAGCTGCTTCACCAGTTCCAGTGACATCTTTTGGTAGTAGAAGAGCTCATGGATTTGATAGTGCGGTTGCAGGGACAAAGGCATCTATAATTGGTGGTTGTTTATCACATTCAAATCTTGTAACAGAGTATAAGTATGGAGTTCCAAGTGTTGGAACGATGGCACACTCTTATATACAAGCTTTTGGAGTAGGAGCAGAGGCTGAAAAAAGAGCTTTTGATACTTTTATAAAGCATAGAAGAGAAAGAAAAGCAAATTCATTAATTTTATTAATTGATACTTATAATACAGTTGGAATAGGATTGAAAAATGCTATTCAGAGCTTTAAAGATAATGGAATAGATGATTCGTATGAAGGTAATTATGGAATAAGAATAGATTCTGGAGATTTGGCTTACTTATCTAAGAAATGTAGAAAAGCTTTAGATGCTGCGGGGTTGAAAAAAGCTAAAATTTTCTTAACAAATTCTCTGAATGAATCTCTTATTAAATCATTAAAAGAGCAAGGCGCAGCAGTAGATATATTTGGAGTAGGAGATGCAATTGCGGTTAGTAAATCAAATCCTTGTTTTGGAGGGGTTTATAAAATAGTTGAAATAGATAGTAATCCTGTTATAAAATTATCTGAAGATGTTATAAAAATTTCAAATCCAGGTTTTAAAGAGGTATATAGAATCTATGATAACGATGGACTTGCATATGCAGACTTAATAACATTAGTCAATAAAGATACAGATAAAATTAAATTATTGAATGATGAGGATTTAACTATTAGAGATGAGAAGTATGAGTTTAAATCAAGTCAATTAAAAAAAGGAGAGTATACTTTTAGAAAAATAACGAACGAATTTGTGAAAAACGGAGTTATCAAACCTGAAGCTTCACAATTAGATGATGTTGTTGCATCGAGAGAGTATTATTTAGAATCACTAGGAAAAATTTCTGACGAAAGAAAAAGACTTGAAAATCCACATCAATATAAGGTGGATTTATCAAAAGATTTGTTGGAGTTAAAATATAGTTTAATTAAAAAAATAAAAAGTCAAATAAATTAAAAATAGGCTGACCTGAGTCAGCCTATTATAATCACTTGTCTAAACCTAAAATAAGAAGTTCAGCAGTAGCTAAGTTTGTAGCGATTGGTACTTTGTGTACATCTGCAACTCTTATAAGAGCAGATATGTCCGGTTCGTGGGGTTGAGAAGTTAACGGATCTCTAAAAAATAAAATAGCTGCGATTTGGTCAGTAGCCACTTCTGCACCAATTTGTTGGTCTCCACCTATGGGACCAGATTTGAAGCGATGAATTTGTAAGTCAGTAGCCTCCATTATTCTAAGTCCAGTTGTACCAGTAGAAACAAGAGGGTATTTTATTAGTATGTGCTCATGTCTTTGTGCAAAGCTAACTATTTCCGGCTTCATGTTGTCGTGAGCGATTAATGCTATTTTTTTCATTTTGACCTCCATAAGTTTTGCTATAACTATTATACAACAAAAAATTAATATGTAAAAGGAGTAAGTGTATGAAATTTGATAAAATTAATTATATTGAGAGAAAAACTAAAGAATTGAAGACAGAAAATCCACCAGGTGAAGGATTTTTGAAGTTTTTATATTATAATCCATTAGGAAAGTTACCTTTAAATTTAGTAGTTAGAAAAAAGTTCTTAACAGATTTTTATGGAAAAAAGATGTCTGAAGCCTCTTCTAAAGAAAAAATCAAACCTTTCGTAATAGAAAACTCTATAAATATGAATGAATCTAAAAAGAATATAGAGGATTTTTCATCATTTAATGACTTTTTTATAAGAGAATTAAAAGAGGGATCTAGAGAGATTGATACTAATTCGGATATACTTGTTTCGCCAGCTGATGGAAAAATTTTAGTTTTTAACGATTTAAAAGAAACTACAAAATTCTTTTTAAAAGGCGACGAATTTACAGTAGAAGAGTTTTTAATGGATAAAAATGAAGCTAAGAAATTTGAGGGAGGAACAATAGTTATAATAAGATTAGCTCCTGTTGATTATCACAGATTCCACTTCCCAGCTTCAGGTGAAATTGGAGAATCAAAACTGATTGATGGGTATTATTATTCAGTATCTCCATATGCAATTAAAAAGAATTTTAGAGTTTACTGTGAGAATAAAAGAGAAGTGTCGATTTTAAAAACAGCGGAGTTCGGAGATATAGTATTGAGTGAGATAGGAGCAACTATGGTTGGAGGAATAAAACAAACATATAATCCGGGTCTTATAAAGAAAGGTGATGAAAAAGGATACTTCTTCTTTGGAGGTTCATCATGTGTCTTATTATTTGAAAAAGATAGAGTACAGTTTGACGAAGATATCCTAGAAAATAGTAGAAATGGAATAGAAACAAAAGTTTATATGGGTGAAAGAATAGGAAAAGCTAAGTAGGTGGATTTGTGAAAAGGCGAAGACAATATTTTAGAAAAGGTGATACCTTAATATATATACTTTTAGTCGGAGTATTTTCATTTTTGGGGTATCAAGTTACGAGATTTAAAGCGACAGATGCTGCTAATGCAGAGATTTATGTAAATAATCAATTGAAATATGTATATGCTTTACAAACAGATGAAAAAGATATGTTTGTTCCAACAGATATAGGTGGAGTAAATGTGAAAATTAAAGATAAAAAAATAAGAGTTACAACATCAAATTCGCCCTTGAAGCTTAATGTAAAACAGGGATGGATTGGTCAACCCGGAGAGGTAATCATTGGAGTTCCAGATAAACTTATAATAAAAGTAGTAGGGAAGAAAAACGAGAGAACAGATGATGTTGATTTTGTGATAAAATAATGGAATTAGAGGAGATGAGTAGATTATGAAAAAAGAGTATATACACCTTTTTTTGGTTGGTACCGTTCTTATTGTAATTCAGACATTTTTTCAATATAATGAGGCTTTCACAACGATAGTGGGTCAAGCTGTAAGTTCAATAAAACCATTTATATATGCTATTTTTATAGCAATTTTAGTGAGTCCGCTTGTAAAAATCTTTGAAAATAAGATAAAAATGAAGAGATCACTAGCTATTGGTTTAAGTTTAATAATTGTTTTTACAACAATTTTAAGCTTATTTTTAGTTGTTATTCCAAATATAATAAATAGTATATCGGATTTAATTGAAAAATTTCCAACTATGTTAAGTAGTTTAACTGCAAATACAGAAAATATTATTCAATTCTTAGAAGATAAAAACCTTTTGTTTTTTAATCCAAAAGAGATTGAAGCTAATCTAATTCAAATCATAAAAACAAATCTAGGGAATGTTAAAAACTTAGCGTTTGGATTAGGAGCTGGAGTTTTGAGAAGCTTAATGGGAATGATAAATTTCTTTATTGGGGTTTTCATTTCGTTGTATTTGATGTATAGTAAAGAGTATTTCATGAAATTTTTAGAGAGTTTATTCTTATTATTTATGCCAAAGAAGAGTGCAGAGTATGGAGTTGAATTTGTTAGAAAGGTAAATGATGTATTTTTAAAATATGTATTAGGAAGAGTTTTAACTTCAGCAGTTGTAGGCTTTTTAGTATTTATAGTTTTACTTATAGCAAAAGTACCATATGCACTGCTTAGTGGTGTGATGGTTGGTGTAGGAAATATGATTCCATATGTCGGATCTATTGTTGCAGGAACAATAGCGACATTTTTAATTTTATTAGCAGCACCATTTAAAGTAGTTTATCTATTTATAGCAATAGCTATAGGGCAAGCTGTAGATGGATTTGTAATAGGCCCTAAAATAATGGAAGAATCAGTAGGAATGAGTAGTTTCTGGACTATTATTGGTGTAATGGTTTGCGGAAACTTTTTTGGACCACTGGGAATGTTTTTAGGAGTTCCTATCTTTGTGGTTATAAAATTTATATATTTAGAGTGTTTAAAAAGAAGGAGTGAATAGATGAAGAAGTACAGATTAATAGCGTCAGCAACAATGGGATTAGAAAGTGTTGTAAAAGACGAGTGTAAAGGATTAGGATTTGAAAATGTTGAGACATTCAATGGAAGAGTTGAATTTGACGGAGATGAAAGAGAGATTGTAGAAGCAAATTTACATCTTAGATGTGCTGATAGAGTTTTCATAAAAATGGGAGAGTTTAAAGCGTTAACATTTGATAATCTTTTTGAAAATATAAAAAGATTACCGTGGGAAAATATAATCTCTTTAGATGGAGAGTTTCCAATTAGTTGGGTTAGTTCAGTTAAATGTAAGTTATTCTCAAAATCTGATATTCAAAAGATTGTAAAAAAAGCGATTGTTGAAAGATTAAAAATGGCTTACCAAACAGACAGATTACCAGAAACAGGTGGATCATACAGAGTTAAGATTCAAGCTCATAACGATATATTCTTAGTTATGCTAGATACAAGTGGAGAGGGATTACATAAAAGAGGTTATAGAAACCTAATAAATGAAGCTCCATTAAAGGAAACAATGGCAGCTGCACTAGTTTTATTAAGTCGTTGGAAAGGTGGAGATAGACCACTTATAGATCCAATGTGTGGAACGGGAACTATTGCTATAGAAGCAGCAATGATAGCTAGAAATGTTGCACCAGGAGTAAATAGAAACTTCGCATCTGAGAAATGGCCAGTAATACCTGAAAATCTTTGGATAGATTTAAGAGATGACGCTTTCTCGAGAGAGGACTATGATAAAGAGGTAACAATTTATGCTTCTGATTTAGATGAGGAGACAGTAGAGGTTGCAAAATTAAATGCAAAAAGAGCTGGAGTAGATGAAGAGATAGAGTTCAAATGTATGAATTTCTTAGAGTTAGAAAATGTAGCAGAAAAAGGTTGTATAGTAACTAACCCTCCTTATGGAGATCGTCTTCTAGATGAGGATGCAGTTGAAAGATTATATGGACTTATGGGAGATATATTCCAAATGAGATTCCCTAAATGGTCTTACTATATAATCACATCATATGAAAACTTCGAAAAGACTTTCGGAAAGAAGGCTACAAAAAATAGAAAGTTATATAATGGTGGACTAAAGTGTCACTATTATCAATATTATGGAGCTAGATAATGAACAGATTTGATTTAATAGTAGTTGGTGGAGGTCCTGGTGGGATTTTTACAGCTATAACAGCAGCAGAAAAAGGATTGAAAGTAGCTTTACTTGAAAAAAATAAGCGTATTGGAAATAAAATTCTTGTTGCTGGAAGTGGAAAATGTAATTTGACTCATACAGGAAAACCAAAAGATTTTTTGGATAAGTATGGTATGAATGGAAAATTTTTAAAAGAGGCTATAAATAAATATTCGCCAGAGATGTTAAAAAATTTCTTTAAAGAGAATGGCCTGCCATTAGTTTTGGTAGAAGAGAGTGGGAAATATTTCCCACAAACTTTTAGCTCATTAGATGTAGTTCATCTATTGAAAACTAAAATGGAGAGTTTAGGTGTAAAGATAGTTGAAAATATAAAGATAGAAAGTGTTACAAAATCTGGAGAGGAATTTATAATAACTACAGATAGGGATACATTTATATCTGATAATGTGGCGTTAGCTACAGGTGGGAAATCATATCCTGGAGTTGGAACAACAGGGGATGGGTATGTTATGGCTAAAGAGTTAGGTCATAAAATAGTTCCACCTAAACCAGCTTTAACACCAGTTTTTGTTAGAGATTATATGTTTGAAGAGTTATCGGGGATAAGCTTCCAAGATGTTAAAATAATAATCTGGAAAGAGGATAAAAAAATTATTGAAAAAAGAGGACCTGTACTTTTTACACATACAAATTTTAGTGGACCAGGAATTTTAGACAACTCTAGATATATAGAAAATGGAAGCTTCTTGGAAATAAATTATGTGGATAAAGATTTTGAAACTCTAAATAGAGAGATAATTGAAGAGATGAATAGAGATGGTAAGAAAACAGTAAAAAGAGTTTTAAATAGCTATTTCTTACCGGATAGATTCATAAAAAGAGTTTTATCTTTAGCAGAGATATCTGAAGAGTTAAAATTGTCTGAGTTGTCAAAAGAAAAAAGAGAAAATTTAGTGAGAATACTAGCATCAAATAAGATGGAAGTGACAAAAGTTGGAAGCTTTGAAATGGCTATGGTAACTAGAGGTGGAGTAGCTATTGATGAAGTGAATCAGAAAACAATGGAATCTAAAAAAGTTTCGGGACTGTACTTAGTTGGTGAAATTTTAGATATAGATGGAGATACAGGTGGATATAATATTCAAGCTGCATGTTCTATGGGAGTTTTAGCTGCTAAGTCTATGAAGAAAAGGGAGATGAAGTAGATGGAGAGAGAGAAATTTAGAGCATATGCACAGGAAGTTATTTTAACAGTTTTAAAAATGACTTCTGTACAGATAGATAAACTAAGAGAGATGGGAGATCTTTCTGGAGTAGAGCTGTTAGAAGAGAAAGTTATTACTCCTTATGAAAAGATATATGGAGCTCTATTAGAGATGAAAGTTGAGAGCATGTCTGATGAAGAGTTCAAACCTTTTGAAGAGATGGTTGAAGAGATCAGAGTTAAAAACTCTTTATCTAAAGATAAGGTATTAGAAAATTTAGAAAAAAGAGCGGAGCTGAAAGGGAATTCAGGAGCAACAGTTGTAAAAAGATTTTTCAAATATAATTTAAATAGACTTTTAGATAAAAAGGATAAGATAACTGATAAATACAACGAATTAGCTTTAGAAGAACAAAATTTGGAAAACTTATTAAAAGATACTATACAAGAAGAGGAACAATTTGATATAATTTATAAGCTGCAACCAGTGAGAGAAAAACTAAGAGAGATAGAAGAGAAGTATCTATCAGTAGAGAAAGATATCAATCAATTAAAAAGAAAGTTAGAATCAAAATGGCCTTATGAGATATATGGGGTTATTTCTGAGGAGGAACTTTTAGAAACATATAAAGAAGCTTTTAAAATGGAGGACTAGTTAGAAATGGAAAAAGGGTTCAAACAGATTTTAATTTTATTGGCAGTATTTATTGTCTTTTTTCTTTCGAAAAAGATGTTTGCAAAACCAAGAATAGTTTTAGGAAAAAATACGGAGGTAAGAAATATGAAACAAGTTAAATTAAACGCAAAAATAGTTACAGCAAGAGGAGAGATTAACTTAACTCTTTTCCCAGAAGTAGCACCAGTAACAGTATTAAACTTTGCTCACTTAGCAATGAGAGAGTACTACAACGGAATTAAATTCCACAGAGTAATCGAAGACTTCATGATTCAAGGTGGAGATCCTACAGGAACAGGAACAGGTGGACCTGGATACCAATTCATCGACGAATTTAAAGAGGGAGTAACTTTCGATAAGAAAGGTATATTAGCTATGGCTAATGCAGGACCTGAAACAAATGGTTCTCAATTCTTTATCACTCACGTTGAGACTCCATGGTTAAACTATAAGCATACAATATTTGGAGAGGTAGTTTCTGATGCTGATCAAAAAGTTGTAGACGCTGTAAAGCAAGGAGATATAATCGAAAGAATCGAAATCACTGGAGATGTTGAAGAGTTCTTAAAAAATGAGGAAAACGCAGAATTCACAGCTCAAATGGATGAGATTTTAGATTCTCAATTTCCAAATTTAGTACAATACTAATTTTAAACAGGGGGAGATTCTCGTGATAAGAATAGAGAATGAAAAGTTGGTTGTACTGATAAATAGATTCGGTGCAGAACTAAAAAGTATAGTAAATAAAGAAAATGGTATTGAGTATATATGGCCAGGAACAGAGGGAACTTTTAAGAAAAGTGCCCCAAATCTTTTTCCATTTATAGGAAATATAGTTACAGGAACAATTGACTATCCTTTAGGTAAAGATGAAAGGGTAATCCTTCCAATGACAAAGCATGGTTTTGCTAGAGATGTAGATTTTGAAATTCTAGAGATAACAGAGGATACGGCAAAGTTTCAGTTAAGACCAAACGCTTATACAGAGGAGAGATATCCGTATAATTTCTCTTTAATAGTAGAATATATCTTGGTTGAAGACAAAGTTTATCACAACTATTATGTGAAAAACAATGGTGTAATAGAAATGTATTATCATATAGGAGGACATACAGCTTTTTATTGTAACTATAACGGGGATAAAAACTTTGAAAACTATTATATTGAGTTTCAAGAACAAGAGTGTGATTTATATATGATAGATGCTAAAAATAATAGTTTCCTATCATCAGAAATTCAAAAGTATAGATTACCAGAAAAGTTTATGCTGTCTAAAGAGAAGTTCTTAAAAGATGCTTTAGTATTTGAAGGATTAGAAAATAATACGGTAAATTTAAAGCATACAGAATCATCACATGGTGTTGAATTTACTTTTGCAGAATTGGATACTTTAGCGGTATGGACAAGTGTTGATTCGAGCGAATTTATTTGTTTAGAGCCTTGGGCTGGAATAACTGATTTCACTGAAAACTGTAATAGAGTTGAAGAGAAAAAGCATATTCAAAAATTGAATTCAAACGAGCAGAAAAAACATACTCAAATAATAAGAGTGTATTAGGTAGTATACAAAATTTAAGAACAATTGAGTGAGGGTGCTTTTAGCACCCTTTTTGTTTATTTTAACTATAAAATAAATCTAAAATAGC
>NZ_JTLI01000105.1:1271-2164 GCF_000799075.1 Cetobacterium sp. ZOR0034 | reverse complement strand
TTTAAATATGGTATACTATGTATGAATAGACTTATTAAAGTTAATCACTAGGAGGGAATTTTATGGCAGTAGTAGAAAAGGATAATTTCAAAGATAATCTTTGGAAAGCATGTGATAAATTAAGAAACAATATGGATCCAGCAGAATATAAATATGTGGTTCTAGGATTGGTATTTTTAAAATATATAAGCGATAGATTTGAAAGTAAATATAATGAATTAGTTGAAGAGGGAGAAGGTTTCGAAGAGGAAAGAGATGAGTATACAGCAGAGAATATTTTCTGGGTTCCTAAAGAGGCTAGATGGGCAGAGATAGTTAAAAGTGCAAAAACTCCAGAGATTGGAATAAAAATTGATGAGGCTATGTATGCTATTGAAAAAGAGAATAAAACATTAAAGGATGTTCTATATAAAATATATTCAAATCCTCTTTTAGATAAGGGAAAACTAGGAGAGTTAATAGATATAGTTGGTGGAATTAACTTACAAGCTAAAACAGATAAAGGGCAAGATGTACTTGGTCAAGTTTATGAGTTTTTCTTAGGAAAATTTGCTAATTCAGAGGGAAAAAATGGTGGGCAGTTCTATACTCCAGAGTCTATTGTTAAAACCATAGTTGAGTGTTTAGAGCCTACAAAGGGAAGAGTGTATGACCCAGCTTGTGGAAGTGGTGGTATGTTTGTTCAATCTGAAAAGTTTATAGAAAATCATAGTGGAAGAATTGGAGATATATCTGTATTTGGACAAGAGAGTAATGGAACTACTTGGAAACTGTGTAAGATGAACTTAGCTATTAGAGGAATAGAGGTTGATTTAGGAGAGGAACCAGCTGATACATTTACAAAAGACCAACACAAAGGTAAGAAGATGGATTATATAATGGCTAATCCACCA
>NZ_JTLI01000105.1:0-1261 GCF_000799075.1 Cetobacterium sp. ZOR0034 | reverse complement strand
ATTACTGGCATGAATCTTTAGATGGAGATGCTAGATGGAAATATGGTACACCTCCAGAGGGAAATGCTAACTATGCTTGGCTACAACATATGGCACACCATTTATCACCAAATGGAACAGCTGGAATAGTTCTAGCAAATGGATCACTATCATCTAACACTTCAAATGAGGGAGAGATTAGAAAAAATATGATAGAGGATGATCTGGTTGATTGCGTTGTAGCTCTTCCTGATAAATTATTTTTAACTACTGGAATTCCAGCTTGTATATGGTTCTTAAATAGAAACAAAAGTAACCCTAAGCATAGAGAAAGAGATGGAGAGATTCTATTTATAGATGCTAGAAAAATGGGTGCTCTTGTAGAAAGAAGTTTAAGAGAGTTATCATCTGAAGATATTCAAAAGATAGCTGATACTTACCATATGTGGAGAGGTTCATATAAAGGTGAAGAAGAGTATGAAGATGTTCAAGGATTCTGTAAGAGTGCAACACTTGAAGAGGTAAAAGGTCATGAATATATATTAACTCCAGGAAGATATGTAGGAATAGAAGAGGCAGAGGATGATGGAATACCTTACGAGGAAAAGATGGCAGATCTAAGTGCAAAACTAGCTGAACAATTCCAAAAGAGTAGACACCTAGAAGAAGAGATAAGAGCTAATCTAGCTAAGTTAGGATTTGATATATAATGGTGGAGAATAAAGTAAATAATAGATTTTATATGGAAGAAATTTGTTTAAATATAACAGATGGGAAACATGGAAATTGTAAAGATGAACCTAATTCAGGTTATTTTTTTATCAGTGTGAAAGATATAAATAATGGAAAAATTAATTATGATAATGCTCGTCAAATTACAGAAAATGATTTTTTAGAAGTAGATAAAAGAACTAAGTTAGAAGATGAAGATATTTTGATAACTAATAGTGGAACTATTGGTAAAATGGTTTTTATAAAAAATAATAAAAAAGTTAGAAAAACGACATTTCAAAAAAGTGTAGCTATTATTAAACCAAATAAAGATAAAGTGAATTCTAAATATTTGTATTATGTGTTGAGTTCTAAAGTTAATAAATTAATAAACCTTTCAGGAGGTTCTGTTCAAAAAAATCTTTTATTAAAAGATTTAAGGAAATTAGAAATTGATTTACCACCACTAGAAACCCAAGAAAAGATAACCTCAATATTATCAGCTCTTGATGATAAAATAGAAATCAATAATGAAATGAATAAAACTCTTGAAGAGATGGCACAAACTCTT
>NZ_JTLI01000104.1 GCF_000799075.1 Cetobacterium sp. ZOR0034 | reverse complement strand
AGAATGGAGAGCCATATAGAAGTAGTGGTGGAAAAATGGTAGATAGTGAACTTGGAGAGATTCCAGAGGGATGGGAAGTAGGAAACTTTGAGAATATAGGAATAATTGCAAGCGGAGGAACACCTTCCAAATCTAATGAAGAATATTATACTAAAAATGGAATACCATGGATAACACCAAAAGATTTATCTTTAAATAAAAATAAATTCATAACAAAAGGAAGTTTAGATATAACAGAAAAAGGATTGGCTAAAAGTAGTACAAAACTTCTTCCAAAAGGAACAGTTTTATTTAGTTCAAGAGCTCCCATTGGATATTTGGCTATAGCTGAAGTAAACGTAACAACTAATCAAGGGTTTAAATCTATTATTCCTAATAATTCTGAAAACACTGAATTTATTTATCAATTGCTTAAAGAAATAACTCCTCATATAGAATCAATTGCGGGGGGTTCAACATTTAAAGAAATATCAAGTCAGGGAATGAAAAGTATAAATATTACAATTCCATCAGATTTAATTTTAAAAAAATATTTTGAAATTACAGAATCTTTTAATAAAAAAATTCAGAACTTAGAAAAAGAAATCCAATCTCTAACAGAAATAAGAGATACTCTTCTTCCTAAACTT
Source organism: Cetobacterium sp. ZOR0034 (assembly GCF_000799075.1). Classification (NCBI taxonomy): domain Bacteria; kingdom Fusobacteriati; phylum Fusobacteriota; class Fusobacteriia; order Fusobacteriales; family Fusobacteriaceae; genus Cetobacterium; species Cetobacterium sp. ZOR0034. Next base: position 39,285 of record NZ_JTLI01000104.1, on the reverse strand, counting down.
ATGAGTGGGGAGGTTGAGGTATAGATGAAATGTAGTTGTTGTGATGAAAAAATGATTAAAGTTTCTGATTTAGCTTTTGAAGAGATAGAGAATTTTTTAAATAATAATCCTTTAAAATCTTTAGACAGGTTAGAAAATGGTGATGGAGTTCTTGTTTATTATAGACAGGTAAGTCCTATTGATAAAAATCAATTCTATGGTAATAAGATTCAATTTAGGAAAGTGGAAAAAGTAGAAAATAATAAGTTAAAGTTATCTGGATTTAAGAATCTCTTTTCTTTAGATAATCCAACTGTTATATATAAAGAGAGTCTTCTATATACTTTAGTTCCTATGGAGAAAAAATATTTAAAAGTTTTAAAAGATGGATTTGAAAAATTAGGAAGTAATTACTCAGGAACTAAATTAAATAATATTCTGAAAAAAAGTTTTATGTTAGAAGAGTTTAGAAGCAAATATGATGACTGTATTTATGAAGATGATGATGGTTCAGAGATTATAGATATAGATTACTCAGGTGAAGATTTTCCATTTTAAAAATGAGGTGAAAAAATTAAAATGACGCTAAAAGATATTCGATATGAAATCATAAAAGAGTATGATACCCCAGTGGAAAAGAGAATAGAAAACTGGGAAGTTGGAATAGGGTTAAATGAGGTAGATGGATTAACTCCATCCTCTTATCTTATCCAACTTACAAAAGAATCTATAGAAGGAAAAAAGACCTTTGATGAAATAGAGAAGGATTTAAAAAATTATTACAGTAAACAGGATAAAAATTCTATCAATTATTCTGAAATGGAGTGTGACATAGTCTCTACAAGAATTGCAAAACTTCTAGAAGATAGAGCTTTTGTTTTTAGTCCTATTCAACTGAAGAGTATTCATAGAAAACTTTTTTCTGAACTTCTACTAGATGAAAGAGATAACAGCATTGGAGAATACAGAAAATACAATATCTCTAAAAAAGAACCAGTTTTAAATGGTGATACTGTTATATATGGAGAGTACACTACAATAGATGAGTTTCTGAAATATGATTTTGAAAATGAAAGCAGTAAAAATTATTCAGAAATGAGTTTAGATAAGCAGATTAAAAGTTTAGCTCGATTTACATCTGCAATATGGCAGATACACCCTTTTATAGAAGGAAATACTCGAACTGTTGCAGTTTTCATTCAGAAATATCTTTTAAGTATGGGCTATATTGTAAATAATGATCTTTTCAGAGAAAATTCAATGTATTTCAGAAACTCTTTGGTGGCTTCAAATTACAGCAATATTCCCAAAAAAATATCTCCTAATTTTACATATTTAGAAGAGTTTTTTTTGAAGCTTTTATACAGCAAAGACATTGAATTAAAAGAGATAAAAATTTTTGAATAAATCAAAATAATTTAGGGGGCATAGCAATGAATTTTACAGAGGATGAATTAGAAGTAGCCTATCTTGAAATATTAGAAGATTTGGGATGGGAATGTATTGATGGTAGAAAATTAGAGAGAGATGACTATCATTCAGTAATACTAGAAGATAATTTAAGAACAGCAGTTTATAACATAAATAAAGATATGCCAACCTCTACTAAAGAGGAAGCTATTAGAAAAGTAATACTACTTTCACATCCTAACTTGATTAAGAGTAATGAAGAGTTTCATAATATGCTAGTCAATGGAGTGGATGTAGGAGAGTATAAAGACAAGGATGGGAACAAACGTTCTGGTGGAAAAATATATTTAATAGATTTTAAAAATATTAAAAAAAATGAGTTTCAAGCAATAAATCAATTTACAATAGTGGGAAAATCTAGACGTAGACCAGATATAATACTATTTATCAATGGATTACCTCTTGTAGTTATAGAGTTAAAATCTCTAAGTAATGATAATGTAGGTATAAAAGAAGCATATACTCAAATTGAAAGATATAAATATGAGATTGGGAATCTTTTTAAATATAACTCTTTTATCATTATAAGTGATGGAGTTAATGCAAAAGCTGGAACGATATCATCAAATGAAGAGAGATTTATGAGCTTTAGAAGTATAGATGGGGTTACAATAGCCGATACAAACTCTTTAATGATGGAAGTTTTAACTCGTGGAATGCTATCTAAGGAAAGAGTATTAGAGTTAACTCATGACTATATTTTGTTTCTTCAAAGTAAAAATGAAAAGATAAAGATATTAGCTCAGTATCACCAGTTCTTTGCCATAAAAAAAGCACTGGAAAAGACAGCAGATGCTCGTAGCAATGATGGAAAAATTGGTGTTGTTTGGCATACTCAAGGTAGTGGAAAATCTCTAACTATGACATTTTATACGGGACAACTTATGAAAAAGTTTAATAATCCAACAGTTATAGTTTTAACTGATAGAAATGATTTGGATAATCAACTTTTCGGAACTTTCTCAAAAGCTCAAAGTTATCTAATAGAGACACCAAAACAAGCAGACGATAAAGATAGATTAAAAGAATTACTAAATGTAAGTAGTGGTGGAATAATATTCTCTACAATACAGAAGTTTGCTCCTAAAGCTGGTGAGATTGTAGAGGCTATTAGTACTAGAAATGACATATATATTATAGCTGATGAAGCTCATAGATCGCAGTATGGTTTAGATGCTAAAATGGATGCAGATGGAAATAGTAAATACGGGTACGCTAAACATATTCGTGATGCACTTCCCAATGCAAATTATATTGGATTTACAGGAACGCCCATAGATTTTGATGATAAATCTACAACTGCTGTATTTGGTAACTACATAGATACTTACGATATGAGTAGAGCTGTTGAAGATGGAGCTACGGTTAAAATATATTATGAAAATAGATTTGTAAAGCTAGACATTCCATACCCTATTTTATCTGAACTTGATGGTGATTTTGAAGAGATTATGGAAGGTCAAGACGAAGGAATTGTTGAACATACTAAAAAAGATATTACAAAAATGGAAGCTATTATTGGTTCACAAAATAGAATAAGAACTTTGGCAGAGGATTTTATAGAACACTGGGAGATGAGAAGAGATAATGCCTTTGGTAAATGTATGATAGTAGCTATGTCTCGTAAAATATGTATGGATTTATATAACGAGATTGTAAGCTTAAGACCAGAGTGGCACAGCGAAGATAAGACTAAGGGAAAAATAAAAGTTGTTATGACAAGTGATATTAGTAAAGACCCTATGGAGTTTAAGCAGCACTTTACTACAAAGCAGGAGAGAGAAGAGCTTGCTAATAGAATGAAAGATGACAGTGACGAGTTAGAGATTGTTATAGTTCGTGATATGTGGCTAACAGGGTTTGACGTTCCATCAATGCATACTATGTATATTGATAAGCCTATGGTAGGGCATAACTTAATGCAAGCTATTGCAAGGGTAAATAGAGTATACAAAGATAAAACTGGTGGCTTAGTTGTAGACTATATTGGAATAGGAGATGCACTTAAAAAAGCATTAAGACAATATACACCAAATGATCAAAAGTGCACTGGAGTAGATACAGAAAAAGCGGTAGCTCTTATGATTGAACACTATGAAATTCTAAAAGAGATATTCCATCACTTTGATTATTCAAAATATAAAAGTAGTAGTGCTTTAGAGCGTGCTAGAGTTATTATAGAGGGTATGGATTACATCTTAGGTTTTGAAAATGATGAACCTGGAATTAAAAAAAGATTTATTGATAATGTTTTAGCACTAGCTAAGGCTCATTCTCTATGTATAACAACTCGTGATGGACAGGCTTTAAATGATGAGATAAGCTATTTTAAAGCTGTTAAAGCTAGTGTTATTAAGTTAGAAACTGAGGATAAAGGAGATAATCCTAAGAAACTAACTCAGGCTCAGATAAATGAAAGAATAGCAGCACTTATGTCTAAAACAATTATATCTGAAGAGGTTATAGATGTTTATTCTGAATTAGGATTAGATAATGCGGATATATCTATTCTTTCAGATCAATTTTTAAAAGAGGTTGAGAAGATAAAATATAAAAATTTAGCTGTTGAGATGTTAAGAAAACTAATAGAGGGTAAGATTAAATACTCTAGCAGAAGAAATCTGGTGGTAGCTGAAAAGTTCTCACAAAGACTTCAAAAGGCTATGAGCTCATATAGAAATAAGGCTTTAACAAGTTTAGAGATAATGGAAGAACTGCTAAAGATGGCTAAGGAGTTTATGGAAACTCATAAAGAGGGTGACTCACTTGGTTTAACTGAGGATGAGGTAGCTTTCTATGATGCTTTAACTCGTGATGAAAAAGTAAAAGAGATGTTAGGTGATGATATACTGGTACAGATAACAAAAGAGCTGACAGAGACTATTAGAAAAAATATGACTATAGATTGGTATGATAAAGAGAGCATACAAGCTAAGATGAGAACATCTATCAGAAGACTTCTTAGAAAGTTTGGTTATCCTCCAGCAGACACAGAGGATACAACAGAACTATTATTAAAACAAGCTAAGGTAATGTGTGAAGAGAGTATTGTATAATTCAAAAATAAAAAGAGCTTTAGAGTCTAGTCAACTTCTAAAGCTCTTTTTATTTTTGAAATGTAAAAAAGTTATTTTCCAAATGAACAATGAGGGTATGTACATATCGGACAGTCTAAGCAAAGACCACCATGTCCATATTTTGCGATATCTTCAAAAGTAAGTTTTTCATCTGTTAAAATTCTAGGAAGAACTAAATCAAATGCCGTTCTTTTAGAGTGCATAACACAACCTGGAAGTCCAAGAATTGCTTTTTCACCGTGGTAAGCTAGAAGAAGCATAGCTCCTGGAAGAACTGGTGAACCATAAGTTATTAATTCACCACCCATCTCTCTTATAGCAAGAGGTGTTCTATCGTCTGGATCAACAGACATTCCACCAGTACAAAGAATGACCTCTGCTTCAGATTTTAAAGCCTCAGCAATTTTCTCTTTTATCATCTCTTTATCATCAGATGAGAATGTATGATAGACAACTTCGCATCCATATTCGTTAACTTTTTTTGTTAAAATTGGTCCAAATTTATCTTGAATTCTTCCATAAAAAACTTCGTTACCAGTTGTAATTATAGCAACCTTTTTTGGTTTTATAGGTAAAACCTTTATAATCTCTTTTTTTGAGATTTTTTCCATTTCTAAAATCTTTTCTTCGTTGATAACCAGAGGAATAACTCTTGTTCCAGCAACTTTAGTTCCCTTTTTTACAGGAGTATTATTATGTAGAGTTGCAATTACAATCTCTCTAAGAGAATTAATTTTTAGAAGTTCATCAACATCAACTTTTAAAAGTCCATTTTCAGCAGCTAAAAAATCTATCTTTCCCTCTTTTATAGTAGAGAAATCTAAACCACATCCAGCAGTGTGCTCTTTAATTCTTATAGCGGCATCATTTTCGTGAAGTGTTCCTTCTATATGTTCCCAAACGAAAAGATTATCTTTCCCTAATTTTAAAAGTTCAGGTACATCCTCTTCAGTGATGATATGTCCTTTTTTAAAAGCAACACCTTTAAACTCTCCAGGAACAATTTTTGTTATATCATGGCATAGTATCATACCGACTGCATCTATAGTTTTAACAGTTTTCATTTCTCCTCCTAAATATATTGTTTGATTAGAATTTTAAATTTTCCTTTTTTGTTTTCCCCTAGATTTTGCTCTAAGATAAACTTTCCTTTTTTTCTGATAGTTATAACAGAACCGATTTCAATATTTTTACTTTTACTCTTTTCGACAGAGTAGTTGACAAGAACATCTCCACTTTCGATGAGATTTACACTGATGTTTCTTGAAAAGTTGCCGATGCATGCAATTATAGAATCCAATCTAAAAGATGGAATGGTATCTGTAAACTCTTTAAATTCAGGTTCTGGAATTTCAGAGATTGAAAATTCCTTGATTTTTATAGGGATTGTATTAATTCCTTCTAAAGAGCTAACTATGATGTTATAAATATCTGTTAGAGCGACGCAATAACCTATATTATCTTTAACTAAGATATCTCCTAAAGTTTCTCTTCTTAGACCAAGGCTCATAATAGAGCCTAAAAAATCTTTATGTTGTAAGTTTTTAAATTTGTTATTTGCATCAATTTTAAAATAAGTAATCGGTGGTTCTAATGTGCTGACATCAAACTCTTTAGGAGCAAATACAATTAATTTTTTTTCGCTGTTTTCGGTTAAACCAAAACTTTTAATTTGAAGACCAATAGAGCTACAAAATTCACAAAGTTTGCTAGCAATTTGAGGTGGAAGAAAGGTTCTTCCATAAACTGGATAATCGATGTCTAGACATAGAGATATATCCTCAAAAACAGAGGCTATTACAAACTCGTCCTCGCCATTGAAAAGGTTGAAAAAATAGTTTTTATTCATAAATTCTCTCTTTCACTTAAATATTTTGAAAAACATAGATAAGTTGATTTTATCCCATATTTATGATAAAATCAAATAGATTTGTAAAAATAGGGAGATGATTAAAAATGGTAGAAAGAAAGTATATTGCACCTAATGCAATTACAGCAGCGAATATGTTTTTAGGATATCTAAGTATCACAGCTTCCATAGCGGGGGATTATTCAAAAGCTATCTGGTTTATAATATTAGGTATGGTTTGCGATGGATTAGATGGAAAAACAGCAAGAAAATTAGATGCATTTAGTGAATTCGGAAAAGAGTTTGACTCTTTCTGTGATGCAATAACTTTTGGATTAGCACCGGCAATATTAGTTTATTCACGTCTTAATGCTTTAGGATTAAATAGCATAAGATCGTTTGTAGTTCCAATATCGTTTATATATGCGTTATGTGGAGTTATGAGATTAGTAAAGTTTAACATAGTAACAACAGCTTCAAGTGAAAAAGATGACTTTAGTGGAATGCCTATTCCGTCAGGAGCATCGGTAGTTTGTTCATATCTTTTATTTGTTGAGGCAATGAAAGAGAGCTTTGGAATGAATTTATTCTCAGTAGAAGCATTTGTAGGGTTAACTTTATTAGCTGCGATATTAATGGTTAGTACAATTCCATTTAAAACACCTGATAAAGTGTTTGGATTTGTTCCTAAAAAACTGATGTTACCGTTTGTAGTATTGATATTAGCTACACTAAAATATAGCATGTTTATTGTTACTTGCTACTATATTTTAGTAAATTTAATGAAGTTTTTCTCGGAGAGATCAAAAGAGGAACTTGAATAGAAAATAATGAACTATGATACCCGATAAAATCCAAAAAAACTATTGGAAAATCGGGTATTTTATTTGAATAGTAATATAATTATATGGTATAATTTCAAAGGAGAAAATATGAGTATATTAGATAAATTAAATGAAAAACAAAGGGCTGCAGCTCAGAAAATAGAAGGACCACTACTAATATTAGCAGGAGCGGGTTCTGGAAAAACAAGAACTATAACTTACAGAATAGCTCATATGATAAATGAAAAAGGGATTTCACCTTATAAAATTTTAGCTGTAACGTTTACAAATAAGGCGGCTAAAGAGATGAGAGAAAGAGTTGAGTTGCTAATAGGTGATGATGCTCATAAAGCCATGATATCGACATTCCACTCGTTTGGTGTAAGACTATTGAGAGTTTATGGAGACAAATTAGGTTATGGAGCTAATTTTACAATATATGATACGGATGACCAGAAAAGAGTTGTTAGAGCTATAATGAAAGAGCTTGTAGTAACAGATAAATCTTTAACAGAGGGAGCTGTCGTATCAATAATTTCAAAATTAAAAGAAAATAGTGTAAGCGTAGCTGATTATGAAAAAGAAAATAGATTTGATAATAATTATAAAATTATTTTAGAGTGTTACAGAAGATATAATGTGGTTTTAAAAGAAAATAACGGAATGGATTTTTCAGATATATTAGTTAACCTACATAGATTGCTAGATATACCTGAAGTTTTAGAAAAATTACAAGAGAAATTCCAGTATGTTATGGTAGATGAGTATCAAGATACAAATAACATTCAATATAATATAATAACAAAAATATCGGCTAAATACAGAAATATCTGTGTAGTAGGAGACGAAAATCAAAGTATATATGGTTTTAGAGGAGCTAATATAAAAAATATTTTAGATTTTGAAAAAGACTACAAGGATGCTTTAGTTGTGAAACTAGAGGAAAACTATCGTTCAACATCAGCTATTTTAACGGCTGCAAACGAAGTTATAAAAAACAATAAAACTTCAAAGGATAAAAATCTTTGGACTAAAAAACCTCAAGGTGAACTTATAACAGTTAAAGAGTGCTTAGATGGAAGAGCGGAAGTTAACTATGTAATTGAAGAGATTGTAAAAAGAAAAAATCTTGGTAAAGCATATAAAGAGTTTACAGTTCTTTATAGAACAAATGCACAATCAAGACTTTTTGAAGAGGGATTATTAAAATATAATATTCCATATAAAGTTTTTGGAGGAATGCAATTCTACCAAAGAGCAGAGATAAAAGATATTGTTGCTTACTTAACGGTTATAAATAATCCTCAGGATACAATCAATCTAAATAGAATAATAAATGTTCCTAAAAGAAAAATTGGAGATAAAAGTATAGAGAAAATTAGAGATTTTGCAAATGAGAGTTCAATATCAATGTTTGAAGCTCTTGGAAAAGCAAATGATATTCCTGGGTTAACGGCTGGAGTAAGAATTGCCTTAGATGAACTTTATACAACATTGACAGATTTGATTGAGCTAACAAACGATGGATCTGTAAGTGAAGTTTTTGATGAGTTAATTAGAAGAGTAGGATATTTTTCATACCTAAACTCAAACTATGGGGCAGAAGCTGAAGGAAGAGTTGAGAACGTTGAAGAGTTAAAGAACTCAATTGTAGAATTAGAAAAAACTGTTGATTTTTTAACTTTGAGAGAGTATTTAGAAAATATATCTTTAGTAAGTGCAACAGATGATTTAGATACTGATGTAGATTATGTAAAACTTATGACTATTCATAATTCGAAAGGATTAGAGTTTCCGGTTGTATTTTTAACAGGAGTAGAGGATGACATATTCCCAGGATCTAAAAAAATTCTTTTCAATCCTGAAGAGTTAGAAGAGGAGAGAAGACTTTGTTATGTAGCAATAACAAGAGCTGAAGAGAAGCTATATATGAGTTATGCTAAAAGTAGATTTGTTTATGGTGAATTTCTAGGAAAGATAAAATCTAGATTTATAGATGAGTTACCTAGAGAGGTTGTAGAAGAGGAGAGAAGAGCAGAGGAGCTTCTACCTAAATCAAGAATTTCAACTGAAACAAAAAAAGTAACAGGATTTAAAAATATTATAGATGCAAGTGACTTGAAAAAAATGAAAGACATTGCAAACTCACCATTTAAAATGGGAGAAAAAGTTATACATACAAAGTTTGGACTAGGAAAAGTGGTAGAGATATCGGAGAAAAAAATAGGAGTTCAATTTGTAGATGGGAAAAAAGATATAGCTTTAGTTTTAGCTACGAAATTTTTAACTAAGGCATAATTCAAAGGAGAGAATTTTATGAAAAGAAAAACTTTGAATAAAGAGGTTCAATATAATGGAATTGGACTTCACAAAGGCGAAGAGATAAAAATGAGATTAATTCCAGCTCAGAATGGTGGAATAGTTTTTAAAAGAGTTGATTTAGAAGAGGGAAAAAACATTATATCGATGTCCTTAGAAAATACTTTTGATTTAACAAGAGGAACGAATCTGAAAAATGAGTTTGGAGCAGCAGTTTATACAATAGAACATTTTTTATCTGCACTTTATATAGCGGAAATAACAGATTTAGTTGTTGAGTTAGATGGTAATGAGTTACCTATAGGTGATGGAAGTGCAAAAGTTTTTATAGAAGTTATTGAAAGCGTTGGAGTAAAAGAGTTAGATGAGGATATAGAAGCGATTGTAATAAAATCTCCTATAAGCTTAACGGTTGGAGATAAACATATTGTAGCCTTACCTTTTGATGGATATAAAGTTACCTACACAATAAAGTTTGATCACACATTTTTGAAAAGTCAAATGCTAGAAGTTGTTTTAGATATGGAAACTTATAAAGCAGAGATATCAAACGCTAGAACTTTTGGATTTGATTATGAGATTGATTATTTAAAGAAAAATAATTTAGCTTTAGGTGGAACTTTAGATAATGCAATTGTTGTAAAAAAAGATGGAGTTTTAAATCCAAGTGGATTAAGATATGACGATGAATTCGTAAGACATAAAATATTAGATTTAATTGGGGATTTAAAGGTTTTAAATAAACCGATAAAAGGACACATAATAGCTATCAAAGCAGGACATGCTTTAGATATAGAATTTGCAAAATTACTTAAAAAGCAGGAGGAAGAAATATGTTAGATGTTATGGAGATAATGAAGAGAATACCACACAGATATCCGTTTTTATTAGTTGATAGAATTTTAGAGATGGATGTAGAAGGACAAAAAATAAGAGGATTAAAAAACGTAACAGTAAATGAGGAGTTTTTTAACGGTCACTTCCCAGGACATCCAATTATGCCAGGTGTTTTAATCGTTGAAGGAATGGCTCAATGTTTAGGAGTTTTAATACTTGATGATTCAGGATCAAAGGTTCCTTATTTTGCGGCTATAGAAGGAGTAAAATTTAAGGCTCCAGTTAGACCAGGAGACCAATTAATATATGAAGTGCAAGTAGATAAATTAAGAAGAAATATAGTAAAGGCTACAGGAGTAGCAAAAGTAGATGGAAAAGTTGTAACAGAAGCATCGTTTACATTTACTATAATGGATAAATAGAGAGTAGGGTGAAAAAATAGTGGCTGAAATACATAGCACTGCTATAGTTGAGGATGGAGCGATACTGGAACCTGGAGTTAAGATAGGTCCTTTCTGTATAGTGGGGAAAGACGTAAAGATAGGAAAGAACACAGTATTACAATCTCACGTTGTAGTTGAAGGAATAACAGAGATAGGAGAGAACAATACAATTTACTCTTTTGTTTCAATAGGAAAGGCTTCACAAGATTTAAAATATAAAGGAGAGCCGACTAAAACTATAATTGGAGATAATAATAGTATTAGAGAGTTTGTAACAATTCACAGAGGAACAGATGACAGATGGGAAACGAGAGTTGGAAGTAATAACTTATTGATGGCTTATGTTCATGTTGCTCATGATGTTATTGTTGGAAGTAATTGTATACTAGCTAATGGAGTTACTTTAGCTGGTCACGTAACAGTGGATGATTTTGCGATAATAGGTGGTTTAACACCGGTTCATCAATTCTGTAGAGTAGGATCATACTCTATGACTGGTGGAGGAAGTGCAATAAACCAAGATATATGCCCGTTTGTTATGGCTGAAGGAAACAAAGCTGTAATTAGAGGATTAAATACAGTAGGTCTTAGAAGAAAAGGGTTCACAGAAGAGGATCGTTCAAATCTGAAAAAAGCTTACAGAATAATATTTAGAAATGGAAATCCACTGAAGGACGCTTTAGCTGAATTAGAAGCTGAGTTCCCAGAGGATAAGAATATAAAATATCTTGTAGAATTCATAAAAGAAAGTAATAGGGGGATTACAAGATAATGAAAAAAGTTGGAATAATAGTGGGTAACGGTAAGTTACCTCTATATTTCCTTAGAGAAGCTGAGGCTAAAGGGATAGAGGTATATTTAATCGGTTTATTTGAAACTATTGAGGAAGAGATTAAATCTCATAAAAATTATAGAGCCTTTAATATTGGAGAGATTGGAAAAATCACAAAATTTTTACTGTTGAACGATATTAAAGAGGTAGTTATGCTTGGTAAAGTTGAAAAATCAATTTTATTCCAAGAGATGAAATTGGATTCTTTTGGTGAAGGATTGATGGAAAAGCTACCGGATAGAAAAGATGAAACACTTCTTTTTGGTGTAATCTCTTTTTTAAGATTAAATAAAATAAAAGTTTTACCTCAAAATCATCTTTTAGGTGATATGATGTTTAAAGAAAAATGTTATACAAAGAATAAACCTAATTTAGAGGATAAAAAAACAATAAAAATAGGAGCAGAAGCTGCAAAAGCATTGAGTGAAGTTGATGCAGGACAAACTGTTGTTTGTAAAGAGTCCTCTGTTGTTGCTTTAGAGGGGATAGAGGGAACAGATAAAACAATAGATAGAGCAGGTGAGTATGCAGGTGAGGATTGTGTTATAATAAAAATGGCAAGACCTCAACAAGATATGAGAGTAGATATTCCTGCTGTAGGAATTGAAACAGTAAAAAGAGCTGTTAAGATAAAAGCTAAAGGGATAGTAGCAGAAGCTAATAAGATGTTATTCTTAGATATGAAAGAGTGTATTGAGTTAGCAGATAAAAATAATATCTTTATTATTGGAGTGAAAATATGAAAATATTTGTTTCAACAGGAGAGGTATCAGGAGATTTACACCTATCCTATTTAGTTAAAGAGGCTAAAGAGTTAGATAAAAATGTTGAATTTTATGGAGTTGCAGGAAAACACTCTAAAAATGCAGGTGTAAATATTATCCAAGATATAGATGAACTTGCAATTATGGGATTTACAGAAGCTATAAAAAAATATAGTTATTTAAAAAATAAAGCAATAGAATATCTGGAGTTTATAAAAAAAGAACAGATAAAAAAAGTTATAATGGTAGATTATGGAGGATTTAATCTGAAGTTTTTAGAGATGCTAAAAAAAGAGATTGAAGACATCGAAGTATTCTATTATATTCCACCAAAACTTTGGATTTGGGGAGAGAAGAGAATTGAAAAGCTAAAATTAGCAGATCATATAATGGTTATATTTCCTTGGGAAGTTGATTTTTATAAGAGTCATGGCGTAGATGCTATATATTATGGAAATCCTTTTACAGAGAGATATAAAAATATAGAAAGAGAAAATAAGAGTATTCTTTTATTACCTGGAAGTAGAAAACAGGAGATAAAATCTTTAATACCAGATTTCTTAGAAATTGTAAAAAGAAATAAAAACGAAAGTTATCTTTTAAAACTATCTTCGAAAGATCATCTGAAATGGATAGATGAAGATTTAACAAAATATAGTAATCTAGAAATTAGTTATGATTTAAGCTTAGCAGCAGCAGTGGGAAAAAGTAAAATTGCGATAGCAGCATCAGGAACAGTAACTTTAGAGTTAGCATTACTAGGAATACCAACGATTGTTGTTTATAAAACCAATTTTATAAACTATTTTATAGCTAAATATATTCTGAATGTTGGATTTGTATCTCTGCCAAATTTGACGTTGAACGAGGAAGTTTTTCCAGAGCTACTTCAAAAAGAATGTAATGCTGATGAAATAGAAAAGAGTATGAAAATAATTTTAAAAGATTTGGACTCTGTTCAAAAAGATATAGAGAGAATAAGAGAAAAACTTTCAGGTACAGACATTACAAAAAGGTATGCTGAATTTTTATTGAAAGGAAAATAAAATGGAAAAAGTTAATAAAATAGATTCGAAAATAATGGGGTTTTTTAAAAATAAATCTTTAAAAACTTTTTTAAGATACAGTTTAAAATACAAAATGGCTATGTTAGGTGTAATAACACTATCTACAGTGACATCTTTAATGAGTGCTGTACCAGCTTGGCTAAGTAAATATCTAATAGATGATGTTCTTGTTGCAAAGAATTCAAAAATGATGTCAATTGTAATTGGAGCAATATTCGTTTCAACAATTTTGAAGGTTGTTACAAACTATTTTTCGGATATCTATTCGGGATATATTACAGAAAAAATAAGAAGAGATATAAAAATAGATGTGTTTTCACATCTACAAAATTTACCTTTGGCTTATTTCAAACAAAATAAACTTGGGGACTTAATGGCCAGACTTTCAGGAGACTCAACTACTTTAGGAAGAATTGGATTTATGTTATTTGATATGTTAAAAGAGTTTGTAACAGTTTTAGCTCTTTTAGTTAGAATGTTCCAAGTTGATTTCATTTTAGCTTTAATATCGCTGACAGTTTTACCAGCAATCTTATCGCTAGTAAAAAAATATACTAAAAAGATTAGGAAATCAGGAAGAGTTAGACAAGATACAGTTGGAGATGTGACTGCTTTTGTGCAAGAATCATTATCAGGAATCTCTGTTATAAAAGGATTTAACAGAAGTGAAAAGATGATAGACAACTATAGAGGTGTAACTCAGGACGAGTTTGATAAGATATATAAGGCCACAAAGATAAAAGCAAAGGTTTCACCTATAAATGAGGTGCTATCAACAATAATGATACTGCTAGTTGCAGCTTATGGAGGATACCAAATAATAGTTGCTCAAACTATGACTCCTGGAGATTTAATATCATTTATAACAGCAATCGGACTTATGCAACAACCATTAAAAACTTTAATCAAAAGAAATAGTGAATTGCAGGAAGCTCTTCCATCAGCGGACAGAGTTATTGAGATTTTAGATGTTAATTTAGAAGTTGATCATATAGGTGATGCTCCAAAAGAGGTTCCAGAAATCATAGAGAATATCAAGTTTAATAATGTTGATTTTAAATATGATGACGGTGACGAGAAGGTTCTAAAAAACTTTACATTGAATGTTAAAGCTGGAGAGGTTGTAGCTTTAGTTGGAAAGAGTGGAAGTGGAAAGACCACTCTGGTAAACTTACTTCCAAGATATTACGATATAACTTCGGGAAGCATTAAAATTAATGGAACAGATATAAGAGAGATGTCATTACAAAAATATAGAAACCACATAGGGATAGTTCCTCAAGAAACTTTCCTATTCAGTGGAACTATAGGTGAAAATATAGGATTTGGAAAAGATAACGTTACAGAGGAAGAGATAATGAAAGCTGCTAAGATGGCAAATGCTTATAACTTTATAATGGAACTACCAAATCAATTTAATACAGAGGTTGGAGAAAGAGGAGTACTTCTTTCTGGAGGACAAAAGCAAAGAATAGCAATAGCTAGAGCCTTAGTTCAAAACCCAAGTATAATGATATTAGATGAAGCAACTTCAGCTCTAGATACAGAATCAGAAAGATTGGTACAAGATGCTTTAGATAAATTGATGAAGGGAAGAACAACTTTTGTTATAGCCCATAGACTTTCAACAATAATAAATGCTGATAAGATTGTTGTTATGGAAAATGGAGAGATAAAAGAGGTTGGAAACCACCAAGAATTACTACAAAATAATGGAATATACAGAAAACTTTACGAAATTCAATTTGGGAAGATAGAACCAATAGAGATAGTGGATTTAATTGAAGCTCAAAAACTTGAAGAGTTAGAGCAGTATGTGTAGAAAGGAAGAGATGATGATAAGATTAGATGGAAGACAAACAGATGAAAAAAGAGCAGTAAAAATAACGAGAAATTACACAATGTATGCAGAAGGTTGTGTATTAATAGAGATGGGAAATACAAAGGTAATATGTACGGCAACAGTTGTAGATAAAGTGCCTCCATTCCTAAGAAATCAAGGAAAAGGATGGATAACAGCTGAATACTCAATGTTACCAAGAGCAACTGGAGAGAGAAATCAAAGAGAAGCTGCTAAAGGTAAACTTGGTGGAAGAACTATGGAGATTCAAAGACTTATAGGAAGAGCTTTAAGAGCTTGTATCGATTTAGAGAAATTAGGAGAAAGAACAATCACTATTGACTGTGATGTTATTCAAGCCGATGGTGGAACAAGAACTACTTCTATAACAGGTGGATTTATAGCTTTAGAGATGGCTATGAGAAGACTTATGGAAGCTGGAACTTTAAAAGAGAACCCAATCGTTTCTAACTTAGCAGCTGTTTCAGTAGGAATGGTAAAAGGAACTCCTATTTTAGATTTAATGTATACTGAGGATTCAGAAGCTGAAGTAGATATGAACGTTATTATGAACGATAAAGGAGAGTTTGTTGAGATTCAAGGAACTGGAGAGGAGTCAACATTCTCGAGAAAAGAGTTAAACGCTATGTTAGATTTAGCCGAAAAAGGTATCTATGAGTTAATAGATATTCAAAGAAAAGAGATAGAGGAGGAGTTTTCAAAGTAATGAAGATATTTTTAGCCACAGGAAATAAAAAAAAGATAGATGAAATGTCTAAAATTTTAAGTAACTCTAATTTTGAGATACTTTCTATAAAAGATGGAATCGAGATTCCTGAGGTTATAGAAGATGGAGATACTTTTGAAGAAAACTCAAAGAAAAAGGCTTTAGAGATTGCAAAGTTTACAAATATGATTACAATTTCAGATGACTCAGGACTTTGTGTAGAAGCTTTAAATGGCGAGCCAGGAGTTTATTCTGCTAGATATGCTGGTGAGGATGGAAATGATGCCGCTAACAATAAAAAGCTTATAGAAAATCTGAAAGGTATAGAGAATAGAAAAGCTAAATTCGTAACAGTTATTACCTTAGGAATGCCAAATGGAGAGTCTCACTCTTTCAGAGGTGAGATTGAGGGAGTAATAGTAGATGAGGCAAGAGGAGCAGAAGGATTTGGTTATGACCCTCACTTCTATTTACCAGAGTATGATAAAACATTTGCAGAGATGCCTGAGATAAAAAATCAAATTAGCCACAGAGCAAAGGCTTTAGAAGCTTTAAAAGGTGGAATTGATAAAATATTAAATAGAGGCTAACCTAAGGGTTAGCTTTTTTTAAGATAAAAGAAGTTATTAGGGAGATAAAATGTACTTAAAAGGTGTAGAGATTTATGGATTTAAATCTTTCGGAGAAAGAATAAGAATCGATTTTGATGGCGGGATCACATCGATTATTGGACCTAACGGAAGTGGAAAATCAAATATATTAGATGGAATATTATGGGTTTTAGGAGAACAATCATATAAGAATATAAGAGCCAAAGAGAGTAAGGATATCATATTCTCGGGTGGAGAGGGAAAGAAGCCTGCTAGTTATGCTGAAGTATCACTTTTTATAGATAATAGAGATAATTTCTTTCCAATAGAAGCCGAGAACATAAAGATAACAAGAAAGATGTCTCAAAATGGAGATAACGACTATTTAATAAACGATAAAAAGGTTAGACTTAAAGATATTGGAGAGTTATTCTTAGATACTGGAGTTGGAAAGAGTGCTTACTCTGTAATAGGACAAGGTAAGGTTGAAAGAATAATATCATCTTCGAATAAAGAGATAAAAAGTATAATAGAAGAGGCTGCTGGAGTAAAAAAATTCCAATATAAAAAATTAGAAGCTGAAAAAAGATTGGAGAAAGTTCAAAATGAACTTGAAAAAATAGAGTTAGTTTTAACTGAAATTGGAGAGAATAGAAGTAGAGTTGAAAAGCAATCTAAAAAAGCAGTTGAATATTTAGAGATAAAAGATGAAAAAAATACTCTTCAAAAAGGAGTTTTAACATTTGATTTGAACTCGAAAGAAACAATAATAAAATCTGGAGAGAAAGAGCAGGAAAGACTTCAAAGTATAACAGTAACTTTAGATGAAGAGTTGAAGAGATCTGAAATAGAATTAAATAGTATCGAGGCAAGAAGAAAAGAGTTATATGAAAAAATAGAGAATTTCTCAGAGAGCAATACATCTTTAAAATCAGAGATAGAAACTCTTGAAAAAGAGGAGATAAGAGTAAGAGAAAGAAGTACATCTTATACAAGAGAGCTAAAGCAAAAAGAAGAGGAGTTGTTATCGATTGAGAAAACAATTTTATCGAAAAAAGAGATAGCTCAAAAGTTAGAAGAGGAAAAAGAGAGAGTAAAAGAGAGAGTTCTTGAAATCGAAGGAAAAAATAGAGAGTTTGAAAGAGCGATTGAAGAAAAAGAGAATAGTAAAAAAGATAAAGAGATAAGTGTTGAGCTAAAAAAGAGAAAAATAATGGATTTAGAAGTTGAAAAACTGAAGCTATTAAATGAGATAGAGAGTTCAACAAGAAGAATGAAGGGAAGCGAATTCAAAATTAATTCTTT
This sequence comes from Cetobacterium sp. ZOR0034, assembly GCF_000799075.1. NCBI lineage: Bacteria > Fusobacteriati > Fusobacteriota > Fusobacteriia > Fusobacteriales > Fusobacteriaceae > Cetobacterium > Cetobacterium sp. ZOR0034. The sequence continues at coordinate 21,362 of NZ_JTLI01000104.1, read as the reverse complement.
AAAAGATGAGCAAGAGGGATTCCAGAAAAAGATTGATGAAAATTCAGCTGAACTAGAGAAAGCTTTAAAAAATAGAGATTTAAAAATAAAAGAGTTAAAAGAAACAGAAGAGAGACAGATTAAGTTAGAGCAAGAGATAAGTGAGTTAAGTCGTGATATGAATAAAGCTGCTGAACTTATAAGAAATGCTGAATTTGAAGAGAAAAGAGCCTCAGCAAGACTTGGGGGTCTTTACAGAGTTCAAGAGAGTAACGAAGGATTCTATAAAGGGGTTAAAGAGGTTTTAAATGCTAAAATAGCAGGAGTAGAGGGAGCTGTAATATCTCTAATAACGGTTCCAGAAGATTATCAAAAGGCAATTGAAGCAGCTATTCCAGGAAATTTACAAGATATAGTTGTTACTAGTAGTGAGGTTGCTAAAAAAGGTATTGAGGTATTGAAAGAGAAAAAAGCTGGAAGAGCATCGTTCTTAGCACTAGATACAATAAAAGTTGGAGGAGTTAAAGATATTCCTAAACTAGATGGAGTTATTGGAAGAGCAAGTGATTTGGTTTCAGCTGAAAAAAAATATTCTAAAGTACTAGATATGTTGCTAGGAAATATCTTGGTTGTAAAAGATACGGATATCGCTTTAAAGATTTTAAAAAGTAATAGTTATAGTGGAAATATTGTAACACTTTCAGGAGAACTGCTGAGTTCTAGAGGAAGAATAACGGGTGGAGAAAATACAAACTCTATAGTTAGTCAAATTTTTGAAAGAAAAAAAGAGATAAAAACATTAGAAGATAGCATAAAAGAGATGACATCAAAATTGAAAGAGTGGAATGAAAAGGTCACTATAATGAGTGATAAACTTGAGAAATATGAAGATGAAATCGGTGGAATAGATGCTCTAGAGGATTCTTTAAGAAAACAATCTAAGTTGGCTGAAGAGCTGTATAATGATTTGAAATCTAAGGGTGAGAAATTAGCAAAAGAGAGTAGAGTAGTAGCTATAGAGATTGCAGAAGAGGAAAACTATAGCAAAGAATATGCAAAAAGAGTAGAGAGTTCTCAAAGTGAAAAAGAGATAACAGAGAAGATAGTAGCTGAATTAAAAAATGAACTAGATAATGAAAATATATCTATTCAAAATTTAAATTCTGAGATAAATGAACTAAAAAATCAATTCTCAGATATAAGAATTTTATATCTAAACAGTAAGGATAGATTTGTTCAAATTGAAAGAGAAGAGTTAAGAGAGAAAGTTGAACAAGATGAAATTTTAGATAAAAAAGAAAAAAATTCAAAAATTTTATCAGAAATTAAAAAAGAACTTGAAAAATTAGAGGAAAAGGCTCATACTATAATAGATGAGATAAAGAACAAAAATATAAAATTTGAAAATGAAAACGCAGAACTAAAAGAGATGAAGAAAGAGGATCATATCTTAGAAGAAAAATCAAAAGAGTTAATGAAATCATCTAGAGAGATTGAATCTACTTTATTTAAAGAGAAAGAGATTTTAAATAGAGAGTTAGAAAGAAAAGATAGAATTTCAAAAGAAATAGAGGAAATATTAACTCAATTAGAAGAACTTGTAGAGGTAGAGATTCAACAACTGAACGAAGAGGAGATAAAAACTTCTAGAGCAAGAGTAAGAGAGTTAGAGGTTAAGTTAAGAGGATTTGATTCAGTTAACCTTCTTTCGATTGAAGAGTTTAAAGAGTTAGATAATAAATATAAATTCATTGACCTTCAAAGAGAGGATTTAGTTAAGGGTGAGAAAAGTTTATCTCTATTAATTAAAGAGATTGATGAAACAATAGAGGAAAAATTCTACGAAGCGTATGAAGAGATTAATAAAAATTTCAATGAGATGTGTGTAGAAACATTGGACAATTCAGAGGGGCAACTTTCACTTCACAACGGAGAAGATTTTACAAATTGTGGAGTTGAGATCTCTGTTAAGTACAAAAATAAAAAGAGACAAGCACTATCTTTACTTTCTGGTGGAGAAAAATCGATGGTAGCAATAGCGTTCATTATGGCGATATTCATGTATAAGCCAAGTCCATTCACATTCTTAGATGAGATTGAGGCCGCTTTAGATGAAAAAAATACCAGAAAATTAATTGGAAAGTTAAAAGAATTCACTGATAGATCTCAATTTATTTTAATAACACATAACAAAGAAACTATGAAAGCTTCAGATTCTCTATATGGAGTAACAATGAATAAAAAAATAGGAATTTCTAAATTAGTTCAAGTTAAAATTTAGAAAAGAGAGGAAAAAATGAGACTTTTATCGTATATATATTTTTTAATAACCTCAATACGAAATTGGCTTTACGATAAAAGGTATCTTAAAATAAATGAGATACCAGATGTTGATATTTTATGCATAGGAAATATAACTGTTGGAGGTACTGGGAAAACTCCAGCAGTTCAATTCTTTGCAAAGAAACTTCTGAAAATGGAGAGGAAAGTTGCGATAGTATCAAGGGGATATAGAGGGAAAAGAAAGGTTGATCCACTAATAGTAAGTGATGGGAAGAAAATTTTAGTAAGTTCAAAAGAGAGTGGAGATGAACCATATATCCATGCTTTGAATTTAAAAGTTCCTGTTATAGTTGGAAGAGATAGATACACAGCTTGCAAATTGGCAGTTGAAAAATTTGGCGTAGATACAATTATATTAGATGATGGTTTTCAACATAGAAAATTAAAAAGAGATAGAGATATAGTACTAATTGATGCAACTAATCCATTTGGTTGGGGAGCTTTATTACCTAAAGGAACTTTAAGAGAAGATTTTCAAACGGGTGGAGATAGAGCTAGTGAGTTTATAATAACAAAATCAGATTTGATATCAGAGAGTGAATTAGAAACAATAAAAAGATTTTTAAAAGTTAAATTTAAAAAACCAGTTTCAGTAGCAAAGCATGGTGTAACATCACTATGCGATGTGAAAGGGAATGCAAAACCATTATTTTGGGTAGCTGGAAAAAGAGTTTTACTTTTCTCAGGATTAGCAAACCCACTTAATTTTGAAAAGACAGTAATCTCTTTAAATCCGGAATATATTGAAAGAGTTGATTTCATGGATCACCATGATTTTAAAGAGAAAGACTTTGATGTTATAAAAAGAAGAGCAGCAGCTATGGATGCAGATTTTATAATAACAACAGAAAAAGATTTGGTAAAAATACCAAAGGACTTAAATATAGACAATTTATTTGTTCTTAAAATAGAGTTCACAATGTTAGAAGATAATAGTTTAGAAGGATTTGGTGAAAGTAATGAAAAATAAAATACAAGAAAGAGTTGCAAGAGTTATTGAAAATGCAGAGATTCTTGATAAAAGAGCATATTTAACAGTTGATGCTGAAGGAGTTATAAAAAGAAAAGATATGAATTTGACAATACCGGCAATGGTGTTTTGTCAAAATGATGAAGTTTTCAATATGACTTTAGAAAAAGAGTGTAATAAAGTTGAGAGAGAAAAAGAGAAGAAAATAGAAAGATTATCAAATCTATCTGTGGATAAATTAAAGGAAAATCTTGTTAAGTTAGTGGTAAAAGGAGAGATAGAATTCTCTAAAAGATATGCAAAGGAACTGGCTTTAAGAGATAAAGAGGAGTTTTTGAAAACACTATTTAATTTAGCATTAATGGATAACCCATCATCAATGAAAGCATTGATGGCATTATCGATGAAAGAGATTCTAAATACTCTTGGTTGGATTGATGAGTTAGGATATTTGGTAATAAGTTATTTTACAAAACAAAGATATGACCTTCACCTTTTAGAAAATGTAGAGGAAAAAGAGGCTTTAGAAACTATTCAAGAGGATTCGTTAGCTTTAGTTGCGTATAAAAAAGTTTTAGAAAGTTATGAATATACTAATGCTAAAAAATATATTGGAGTTTTAAATGAAAGCTCTAGAAAGATTAAGTTTAAAAACTATTCAGAAGTAGAAAAAGAGATTTTAAAAAGTATAAAACTTTAAAAGGGGGCAACAGGTGTTAAATTATTTTAATATAAAAATGATTAACATTTTAGACAATAAATCTGTTTCAAAAGATGAAATACTAAGAAAATTAGTATTTAATATGGCTGAAAACAGTGAGTTTATATTAGATAGAGATAAATTTTATGAAGAGGTTTTAGAAAGAGAGAAAGTCGGAACAACAGGAATAGGAATGGGAGTTGCAATTCCTCATGCTAGAACAGAAGCAGTAAAAGATATTGTTGTAGCTGTCGGATTATTGAAACAGCCTGTGGACTTTAACTCTTTAGATAATGAAAAAGTAAAAATAGTGATATTGGTTGGAGCTCCAAAGGGAGAGAGTAAAAAATATCTAGAACTACTATCATCATTATCTCGTATTTTCAGAGATAAAAAAACAAGAGAAAGCATATTAGATAGCACTACAACAGAGTGTTTAATCGAAGCTATTGCGGAGATTGGATAGATGAAGGTAGGCATATATGGTGGGAGCTTTAATCCTATTCATAATGGACATGTTTATATAGCTAAACTTGTGTTAGAAGAATTAAAATTAGACAAATTATTGATAATTCCTGTAGGAAATCCATCACATAGAGAGAATCTATTGTTAGATGGAAAATTAAGATTAGAGATGTGTAGACTAGCTTTTGAAAATGAAAGAAAAATAGAGGTATCAGATATTGAAATCTCTTCTGATGAGGTTTGTTATACTTATGATACGCTATTAAAAGTTATGGAGCTATATCCTGATTGTGAGTACTTTGAAATTATTGGTGAAGATTCAGGTGCATATTTTCAAAAATGGAAAAATTATGAAGAGATTTTAAAGTTGTCGAAAGTTGTAATTCTTCAAAGAAAAGGATATGAAACGACATTGAAAAATTCAAATATTATACATATAAAAAATAAGTTTTTCAATTTTTCGTCAACAGAGGTAAGAGATGCTATAAAGGAAGGTAAAACAATAGCTTGTATGGTTCCTTCAAAAGTAGAGAGATTTATAAAAAATAATAAATTATATAATAAGTAAAAAGAGGTAGCATAAAAACTACCTCTTTTGTTCACTTAAAGGCCATTTTTTTTATGGAAAAAATGTTCTAAATATGGTAAAATTTAGTGATTTATTGAGAGGAGATAAAAGATGAATTTATTAGTACCAAATCACATAGCAATTATTATGGACGGAAATGGTCGTTGGGCAAAAGCCAAGGGGATGCCTAGAACATATGGACATAAAGCTGGAGCGGATACACTAAGAAAAATACTAACTTCTTGTGGTGAGTTAGGAGTAAAGTATTTGACAGTTTATGCTTTTTCTACTGAAAATTGGAAAAGAGCTAAAGAGGAAGTTGATACATTGATGTTTCTTTTTAAAACTTATTTAAGAAATGAAAAGAAGTTATTGATGAAAAATAATGTAAAATTTTTAGTTTCTGGAAGAAAAGAGGGAGTTAGTGAAGACCTTCTAAATGAGATTAAAAAACTAGAGGAAGCAACGAAAGGAAATACGGGAATAACTTTGAATATAGCGTTTAACTATGGAGGAAGAGCTGAATTAGTTGATGCTATAAAAAAAATTGTAGAAAATAAAGAGGAAAATATAACAGAAGAAACTGTAGAAAAATATTTATACAATCAATTACCAGATCCAGAGTTATTAATAAGAACAAGTGGAGAGATAAGAATTTCTAATTTTTTATTGTGGCAGATAGCCTATTCTGAAATATATGTAACAGATACTTATTGGCCAGACTTTGATAAAGCTGAGTTGATAAAAGCAATAGAAAGTTATCAAAAAAGAGATAGGCGTTTTGGAGGAGTAAAATAGATGTTGAATAGAATATTAGTAGCTTTAATAGGGATACCACTTTTAATGACAATATTGTTAAAAGGAGGGTTTTTACTATTATTATTTGTAAATTTTGTTATTTTAGTAGGATTATTTGAATTTTATAAAATGGCAGAAATTGGTGGAAAAAAAGCTGATGTAAATCTAGGCTATTTAGCTGGATTGGCAGTTCCAAATATTATTTATTTTTCAAACGTAACTGATACAACATTGATACTTATGCCAATAACAATTCTCACTATAGTATTAATCGGAAAAAAAGTTTTACAAAATAAAGTTGAAAATTCAAGTAGAGACATAGGGATAACACTTTTAGGAGTAGTTTATGTTTCTGGATTATTTTCGCATTTATTATTGATGAATTATCTTCCTAATGGAGGTAAATGGCTTTTAACGATTCAAATTTTAGTTTGGGTTTGTGATTCATTTGCTTATTTTGTAGGAATGGGTATTGGAAGAAAGATATTTAAAAAAGGATTCAGTTCGATAAGTCCTAAAAAATCTATAGAGGGATCTATAGGTGGGATTACTTTTACAATGTTAGCAATCTATTTAATAAATAGATATTTCAACATTTTTGATACTGAAGTTAGTACAGCAGTTGTTTTAGTAGTTGGATTTTTAATAAGTATAGTAGCTCAAATAGGTGACTTAGGAGAGTCTATGTTTAAAAGAGAATTCAAAGTTAAAGACTCAGGTAAGCTGTTAGGAGAACATGGAGGAATATTAGATAGATTTGACAGTATGCTATTTGTAGTTCCAACTGTATATTATTTATTAAAACTTATTTAAAAAATAGGGTAGCTTGTAAAAAAAGCTACCATTTTTTTAGAGAATACACAATTTAAGAGGAGTAGAGTATGAAAAATATAACTATTTTAGGTTCTACGGGAAGTATTGGAACAAACGCTTTGAAAGTTATAGCAGCAAAAAATGAAGAGTTTAAAGTTTTAGGAATATCAGGGTATTCTAATTTTGAGTTGTTAAAGGAGCAGATTGAGAAGTTTGACCCTAAATATATATGTATTGGAGATAAAAATAAAGCTGAAGAGTTGAAAGAGATGTACCCTAAAAAGGTAATCTATTTTGGAGATGATGGATTAAAAAGTATGGGAGCTTTAGATGAAGCAGACATAGTTTTAACAGCAATAAGTGGTGCAATAGGAATTGAAGCAACTGTAGAAGCTATAAAAAAAGAGAAGAGAATAGCTCTTGCAAATAAAGAAACAATGGTTGCAGCTGGAGAATATATAAATAACCTTTTAAAAAAATATCCGAAAGCTGAGATTATACCTGTTGACAGTGAGCATTCAGCACTTTTCCAAAGTATGCAAGGAAGTTCTAAAGATGAAGTAAAAACTTTGATTATAACTGCGAGTGGTGGAACATTTAGAGGGAAAAAATTAGAGGATTTAAAAGAGGTAACAGTAGAACAAGCTTTAAAACATCCTAATTGGTCTATGGGAAGAAAGATAACAATAGATTCATCAACTTTAATAAATAAAGGGTTAGAGGTAATTGAGGCTCATATGTTATTTAATATAGATTATGATAATATTGAAGTTCTAGTACATCCACAAAGTATAATTCATTCGATGGTTGAATTTAAAGATAGTTCAATAATAGCTCAGATTGGTGTTCCTGATATGAAGTTACCAATTCAATATGCTTTTACTTATCCAAAAAGAGAGGAGAGTTCTGAGTTAGAGAGATTGAATTTGAAAAGATTAAAAGAGTTGACATTTGATGAAGTAGATAGTGATGTCTTTAAAGGAGTAGACTTAGCTTTTAAAGCTGGTAGAGTAGGAAAAACAATGCCTTGTGTTTTCAATTCAGCAAATGAAGTTGCTGTAGAGCTGTTTTTAAAAGGACAAATTAAGTTTTTAGAAATTTATGAGATAATAGAGAGAGCTATGCAAGAACATCAAGTTAAAGAGGTGGACTCTTTAGAGGTTATAAAAGAGACAGATAAAGAAACAAGAAAGTGGGTTTATAATAATTATGCAAAATATTAAAAAAGGAAAATTAATAGTAATAGAGGGAACAGACTCAAGTGGAAAAGAGACTCAAACAGCTCTTTTATTTGAGAGATTATCAGAGAAAATTGAAAAAATTAGAAAGATATCGTTTCCTAACTATGAAAGTCCAGCTTGTGCACCGGTAAAAATGTATTTAGCAGGAGAATTTGGAATGGATGCAACAGCTGTTAATCCGTATCCAGCTTCAACGATGTACGCTATAGATAGATATGCGTCATTCAAAAAAGATTGGGGTATTTTTTACAATGAAGGTGGAGTGATTGTAACAGATAGATATACAACGTCAAATATGGTTCATCAGGCTTCGAAAATAGATGATGAAAAAGAGAAAAATTCATATTTGGATTGGTTAGAAGATTTAGAGTATAATAAAATGGGGATTCCAAAACCAGATTTAGTTATATTTTTAAATATGCCTACTGAGACGGCTGAAAAATTGATGGCTCAGAGAAAAAATAAAATTACCGGAGAAGCAAAAAAAGATATTCATGAAAAAGATGCGGATTATTTAAAAAAATCTCATTCAAATGCTTGTGAAATTTCGAAAAAATATTCTTGGTTAGAGATAAAATGTGTTGAAGATGGAAGACTTAAAACAATTGAAGAGATTTCAGATGAGATATATAATCTTGTAATGAAAACTTTATAACAGGAGGAAGAATGGATATATTGATAGCGCTACTGCTACTAGGAGTTATAATTTTTATACATGAGTTAGGACATTTTTTAGCGGCTAGATTTTTTAGAATGCCTGTTTCAGAGTTTGCAATAGGAATGGGACCAGAACTATATTCTTACTACACAGGAAGAACATTATATTCGGTGAGAATAATACCAATTGGTGGTTTTGTAAATATAGATGGTATGGAAGTAGATAGTAAAGTTGAAAATGGATTTAATAGTAAATCCCCTCTTGCAAGATTTACAGTTTTGTTTGCGGGTGTATTTATGAACTTTATGTTAGCATTTTTAGTTATACTAGGAGTTACATTTGCTTCAGGTAAGGGAGTTCAAAATACAAATCCTGTAGTAGGAAGTATAATAAAAGATGTTAAAGCTTCAACTGTTTTAAAAGAGAAAGATGTAATAAAAGAGATTGAAGGTGTAAAGATAGTTACATGGAGTGATATAGGTGAAACCGTTTCAAAAGATTCTGCAACTAAGGACATTTTAGATATTGTTGTAGAAAGAGATGGAAAAGATTTAGATCTTCAAGTTCCTTTAACAAAAGTAAGTGATGAAAGAGCTCCTATAATGGGGATAATTCCAGAGTATACTTTTGAAAAATTTGGAGTAGTTGAAGGAGTGAAGCAAGCTTCAAAAATATTTGTAGGTGTCTTTGAAGATACTTTAGGTGGAGTAAAGATGCTTTTAACAGGAAAGGTAAAAGCGAAAGATATAAGTGGACCTGTAGGGATAGTAAAAGTTGTGGGAGATGCTAGTAGAAGTCAAAGTTCTGGAATACTGGTGTGGTTGCTAGCTATTTTATCTGTAAATGTAGGTATATTTAATTTATTACCATTCCCTGCTTTAGATGGTGGAAGAATAATATTTGTAATTTTAGAGTTAGTAGGAATAAAAGTTGATAAAAAGCTAGAAGAAAGAGTTCATACAGCAGGAATGTTACTGTTGTTTGGTCTTATAATATTTGCAACTGCTAATGATTTATTTAATATTTTTAAAATTTAATTAAAAATAAGGATGTGGTATTGTGACTAAAAGAGATCGTATAAAAAGAACTGCAACAATTTTATTTGCAGCAAATGGAATAAGAAATACGAAGATAGAGGATATAGCAAATGTTTTAGAAATGGCCAAAGGAGGTTTCTATTACTATTTTAAGAGTAAAGAGGAGTTGTTACAGGAGATAATGGATAACTCTGTAATAAGCAGAAGAGAATTTTTAAAAGAGGTTGGAGATTTAGATATACCTTTTGAAGATAAACTAAAAATGATAGTAAGAAGAAGATTAAGTTTAAGAGATGATAGATATAATCTGTTTTTATTCGCAAAAATATATGAAAACGGAGAGATAAACTTAACTTATGATGAATATATGAAAAGAGATATAATTTTTAGCGAGTTTTTAGCAAACAATAAAGAGCATATAAAAGATGAATATAAAGATGAGATTGAAAAAATAAGAACAATGCTAAGTTCATCTTTAACTGCATTATTGTTATTTTTAATTACACAAACTGGAGTTTCAGTAACAAGTGAAGAAAGTTATAAAAAAATGGTAGAAAAATATGCTACTTTAGACATAGATAAAGAGATAGATATGTATTATAATCTGTTTTTGAAATCGATAGTAAAATAGGTAGTGTAAAAAAAAGGAAAAAAGCCTAAAAATTAGAACTAATGTTTAGAGTGAAACTCTTTGAAATAATCTAGAACAGAAATTTTCAAAAAAGTCTTGAAAAATAACAAAATATCAATTATAATACATTGTTAACGAAAATAGAAAATAGGAGGAAAAATGAAAAAATCGATATTAGTAGTTTCAGAAAGAAAAGAAACGTTAAAACAAGTAAGAAAAGCTTTGTCAGAAGTTTATGAAATAATTACATTTAATAACCTGTTAGATGCGTTAGATATGTTAAGAGAGAGTGACTTTGATGTGGTATTATTAGATGAATACTTAACTTGGTTTAACTTCTCAGAAGCAAAAAGAAAATTAAATGGAATAGGAAAGGACTTTGTTGTAATCGGATTATTAGACGAAGAAAACGAAGCTTTAATTCAAGAAATGAAGGAAGCTGATATTTATAACTACTTATTAAAACCAGTAGATGTAAAAGAAATGAACAGAATAATGATACCAGCTTTAAGAAACTTAGAAATTGTAAAAGAGAAAAGAAAATTAGAAGAGAAACTTTCAGATAGCGAAGATGAAAATGAAATCATTGGACAATCTGCAAGAGTTAAAGAGGTTAAAAACTTAATCGAGAAGGTTGCTGAAAGTGATTTAACAGTTTTAATAACTGGAGAAAACGGAGTAGGAAAAGAGTTAATTGCTAAAGAGATATTTAAGAAAAGTGATAGAAGAAAAGAAAACTACATCACAATCTCTTGTGCTTCATTACCAGAAGATTTAATCGAAAGAGAGTTATTTGGATATGAAAGAGGAGCTTTCTTAGGAGCGACAACAAGTAAAAAGGGAATTTTAGAAGAGGCTGATGGAGGAACTGTATTCTTAGATGAGATTTCAGCTATGGATTTAAAAGCTCAATCTAAAGTTTTAAGAGTTATTGAATATGGAGAGTTCAGAAGAGTTGGAGGAAATAAATCTAGAAGAGTAGATGTTAGATTTATTGTTTCAACAAATAGAGATTTAAAAGAGGAAACTGAAAAAGGTAAATTCAGAAAAGATTTATACCATAGATTAACAGCTTTCCCAATTGAAGTTCCACCTCTAAGAGATAGAAAAGATGATATTCCTATGTTAGCAAACTATTTCTTAAATAAAATAGTAAAAGATTTAAGAAGAGAGATTCCTGTAATTTCTGGAGATGCTATGAAATATTTAATGGAATATTCATACCCTGGAAATATTAGAGAGTTAAAAAACATGATTGAAAGAATGGTAATTTTATGTAACGATAGAAATATTGATGTAGAGGATTTACCTTTAGAAATTAAAATGAAATCTGATACAGTTGAAAATAAAACTGTAATTGGAGTAGGACCTTTAAAAAATATATTAGAGCAAGAGATCTATGCTTTAGATGAAGTTGAAAAAGTTGTAATAGCTATGGCATTACAAAAAACAAGATGGAATAAGCAGGAAACTTCTAAGCTTTTAGGAATTGGAAGAACAACTCTTTATGAGAAAATAAGAAAGTACGGATTAGATACAAAATAATATTTTACAAAATTTTCGGAGGGGTTAAAAAATGGCAATTAGAAAGTTTAGAAAAAATATGAAACCAGTTATCTGGGTAGTAACAGTATTCTTTTTTATTAGTTTAATAGCAGGTTATGCTATGTCATTTAAAAGCGGTTCAGCAAATTCACAACTGGCTTTTAAATTAAATGGAAAAAAAGTTACTATGGTAGAAGCTCATAGATCTATGGCAATAATGTCTGAAAATTATAAAAGATATTTAGGGCCAACAATAGATCCAGAGACAATGAATGTAATAGCATTTAATGAGGTTATAAATAGAAATCTTTTATTAGGTATGGGAGATAAACTTAAAGTAAAGGTTTCTGGTTCAGAAGTAGATGAACAAATGAATCAAATAAAAGCAGCATTCCCAGATAAGGATCAATTCAAAAATGCGCTTTTAAGTCAAGGGTATACAACAAAGACGTTAGAAAAAGAGATTAGAGAAAACTTAATTTTACAAAAAGTTTCTGATATGATAGGAGCAGAAGTAAAGATAACTCCAGAGGAGATTGCAGATTATTATGCAGATTATAAATATACAATGTTCCAAGGTCAGCCTTTAGAAAATGTTCAAGCTCAAATTGAGCAGGGATTAAAAGCTCAAAAAGGTTCTGAAATCTATGCTAAAGAGATGTCAAAAGCAAGATCAGAGATGAAGTTAGAGGATTTAGATAAAACGTTCGATAACTATATAGAGAAAGAAGAGTTTGAATTTGATGGAATTAAGGTAACAAATGTAGAGTATGCAAAGAGAATTTTGAATAGCTTAGCTATGACAAAAGGGGATGTTGAAGGTGCAAAAGAGTTAGCAAAAACTTCAATTGAATCTGAGATAAAGCTTTTAAAAGCTTCAGAAGAAAAAGGAATAAAACCAGAAATGGGATTACCTTTAGATCTACAAGTTGCAAATTCTGTTAAAGAGCTTTATACTCAATTAAAATCGGAAGTTAAATATACAGAAAATGATTTAAAAGAATTTTTCGAAGAAAATAGACTAAACTACGATACACAAAAAAGTGCTGATGCTGATATAGCAATTTTAAAAGTGGAAGCAACAGAAGCTGATGATCAAGTAGCAAAAGTAAAGGCAGAGGAGTTATTAAAGAAATTGACTCCTAAAAACTTTGCTGAAATGGCTAAAAAAAATTCAGATGGACCAAGTGGACCAGCTGGAGGATCATTAGGAACATTTAAAAAGGGAGATATGGTAAAACCGTTTGAGGATGCAGCTTTCTCAGGAAAAGCAGGAGAGATTTATCCTGAAGTTGTAAAAACTCAATTTGGTTATCATTTGATTTTTGTTCAAGAAAAAAATGATGCTGATGAAACAGTTACAGCAAGCCATATTTTAATAATTCCTGAACCTTCTGAAGAAACATTGGCGTCTAAATTAGAGCAAGTTTCTCAAATTGTGGCAGATTTAACTAATAAAACAATAACTTTTGCTGATTTGAAAAATGAAGCAGGAATTGTTTTCTCTGAAAAGATAGATGGAATAACAGAAGAAGGGTATATTCCAGGATTAGGATATAATGAGGATTTAGCAAAAGCAATTTATGGATCTGAATTAGATAAAATCGGATTTATAAAAGATCAAAAAGATTATATAATTTATAGAAAAGATGTTCAAGTAGAAGAGAAGAAAGCAGAGCTTTCAGAATTCATGGAACAAGTTAAATCTGATTATATAAATGCTAAGGCTCAAGAAGCATTAAAAGAGATAGAATTAAGCACAAGAACTACAGAAAATTAAAGAAATTAAAGAAGGATTTTTAAAATCCTTCTTTTTCTTTATTTTTATTAAAAAAAAATTGCATATTTACTAGAAATATAATATAATTTAGGATAGAGCGGTTTGCTCTTAAATATTATTTACTCATAAAACCTTAAAAGATTGGGAGAATATTAATGAAATATAAATCAGAAGATATTGATTTATTGTTACAACAATTACATATTGAAGATGTTGTAGGAGAGGTTGTAGACTTAAAAAAAACAGGGGCTAACTATAAAGGATTATGCCCATTTCATCAAGACAACAACCCATCATTTGTAGTCAGTCCAAGCAAAAATATTTGTAAATGTTTTGTTTGTGGTGCAGGTGGAAATCCTATAAAATTCTATTCAGAGTATAAAAAAATATCTTTTGTTGAAGCAGTAGAAGAATTAGCAAAAAAATATAATATTCCAATAAAAAAAGTGGGGAATAGTAGAGTCAATGAAAATAAAGAGTATTATGACATTATGGAAGAAGCTCATAATTATTACAAAGAAGAGATATTTAAAAATACAGCAAGAGATGCTTTAGAATATTTATCAAAGAGAAAAATAAATCCAAAACTTATAAAAGATAATGAGATAGGGTATGCTCCTAATTTATGGACAGGTCTTTATGATTATCTTATAATAAAAGGATTTCCAAAACAAAAAATATTTGATTTGGGTCTTGCTAAAGAGAATGAAAAAGGGATATATGATTCGTTTAGAAACAGAATAATATTTCCAATCTATTCAGTAGCAGGAAAAGTTATAGCTTTTGGAGGAAGATCACTAGAAGATAGTAAAGAGATTCCAAAGTATATTAACTCTCAAGAAACACCAATATTCAGTAAAGGGAAAAATCTGTATGGTTTTATTCAAAAAGGAAGTAATATAAAAAAGAAGAGTTATTCGATACTGATGGAAGGATATATGGATGTATTATCAGCACATTCATATGGATTTGATGTTGCATTAGCACCACTAGGGACAGCTTTAACAGAAGAGCAAGGACAGCTATTAAAAAAGTATACTAGCAATGTTATTTTATCTTTTGATATGGATGAGGCTGGGCAAAAAGCAACAGAAAGAGCAATAATGATTTTAAAATCAGAGGGCTTTAATATAAGGGTATTAGTTTATAAAGACGCAAAAGATCCGGATGATTATTTAAAAAAGTTTGGAAAAGAAGCTTTTTTAAAAGTGGTTAAAGAGTCTTTAGAAGCTTTTGATTATTTATATAATAGATACTCTGCGGAGTATAGTTTAGATGATCATATGTCTAAGCAGAATTTCATCAATAGATTTAAAGAGTTTTTCCAATGCTTAGAAAATGATCTTGAAAAAAGTTTATATATGGATAAACTATCAAAATCATTGAATATAGATATAGATATATTGAAATCGATTTTAGTAGTTAATAACAAAAAAAGAGTAAAAAATACTTATGAAAAAAAAGAGGAAACTAAAGATTTAGACGAAAAAGGTCTATGTAATCTAGAGAAATTAACTTTAGCATTAGTTCTTTCTGAAAATGAGTATTTTAATGATTTTAGAAATAAAAAAATCAATAGTAGTTTAGGTAGAAAAATATTTGAATACATTGAATTTTTATTAGAAAACAACCAAAAAAGTACTAATATAATAAAAGATATAATATTAACAGGAAATTTAACCCAAGATGAAGAGAAGGAGTTGGTAAATATATCCTTACTTTCTATAGACGATTTTTCAAATAAATTAGATGTAGAAAAAGGATTCCAAATTATTTTTATGTCGTGGTTTATACTAGAGCTAAAAGAATCTTTAAAAGAGAGAACAAATCTTTTAAAGCATATTCAGTTGAAAAAAATAGAGGATAAATTGAAACAGCAAATAGAGTTCAATGACCTTCGAGCATTGTATCAAGAGTTTAAAAATATCAATGCATAAAATTTTGAAAGATAATTTTATTCAATAGAGGAGGCTTCAACTAATGAAGGAGTTTATAAAAAATGAAAAGGTTTTAGCTTTATTAAGAAAGGCAATGGAAAATAAAGTAATAAGCTATGAAGAGATTAATAGCAAATTAAGTTCAGATTTTCCGCCTGAAAGAATAGAGTTTTTAATAAATGGAATGACGGAACAAGGTATTAAAATTGTTTCTCAAGCAGATGTAAAAAAACAAGAAGTTACAAAAAGAAAAGAAGAAGATAAAAAAGATGCAAAAAAAATTATAACTCCAATAATAAAGAGACCTGTTGTTGAACTTGAAGATGACGATGATGAAGAGGAAAAAGGTAAAGAGTATTCTGAAGATTTCGATTTCAATCCAGATGATATAGAAGAAGTTAGTGAAGATGACTTAGTAAATGATGATTTATTCAGCATTACTGGTGAGATGGAAGTTGATGAACCAATAAAAATGTATTTAAGAGAGATTGGGCAGATACCTCTATTAACTCATGATGAAGAGTTAGGATATGCAAAGGCAGCTTTAGAAGGTGACGAATATTCACAACAACAACTTATAGAAGCGAATTTAAGACTAGTTGTAAGTATTGCTAAAAAACATACAAATAGAGGATTAAAACTTCTTGATTTAATTCAAGAAGGAAATATTGGATTGATGAAAGCTGTAGAAAAATTTGAATACAGTAAAGGATATAAATTCTCAACTTATGCAACTTGGTGGATTAGACAAGCTATAACAAGAGCGATAGCTGATCAAGGAAGAACAATTCGTATACCAGTTCATATGATTGAAACAATAAATAAAATAAAGAAAGAAGCTAGAATTTACCTTCAAGAAACAGGAAAAGATGCTACTCCAGAAGTTTTAGCTGATAGATTAGGTATGGAAGTTGACAAAATAAAAAGTATCCAAGAAATGAATCAAGATCCTATATCTCTAGAAACTCCAGTTGGAAGTGAAGAGGATAGTGAGTTAGGAGATTTCGTAGAGGATAACAAAATGCAAAATCCATATGAACTAACTAATAGAACTTTACTTAGAGAGCAATTAAATGATGTTTTAAAAACTTTAAGTAGCAGAGAAGAGCAAGTTTTAATCTTCAGATATGGATTGAATGATGGTGCTCCGAAAACTTTAGAAGAGGTTGGAAAAATATTTAAAGTAACAAGAGAGAGAATCAGACAAATAGAAGTGAAAGCTCTTAGAAAATTAAGACATCCAAGTAGAAGAAAAAAATTAGAAGATTTTAAAGTATAAAAATGTGGGGGAGACTAGTGCCCCCATTTTATATTAATAAAGTAAAGGGGAAATAATGAAAGTAAAAGTATTTGAAAAAGAGATATTAACAAATTGTGTTGAAGATAAAGAGTTTATAAAATTTTTAAAAGAGAATCCAGGATTAAAATTAGAGTTAGATAGTATAGATGTTAGAAAAGAAGAAAAAGTTGAAGATAACAGCTATGTTGTAGAAGGAATTGTAGGTGAATACTTAGAAGAGATTTCATATATACAACCGTTAGAAAAGAAAGATATAGAAAGATTATTAGAAACATTAGACGAAGAGGAGAGTCTTCATGCATTAACAGAGGGAAATCTAAGAGAAGTTGCAAATATAGCTTTTGATTATCTGATTGCTGGAATAGACTATTTAGATTTAATTCAAGAGGGAAGCATAGGAGTAATTAAAGCTTTAGATGAGTATAGACCTTCGAATGGTGAGCTGTTAGAATATATTAAATTATGGGTTAGAAGAGAGATGCTATTATTTGTTGACGAAAGAGTAGAAACAGAGAAACATATGTATAGAGGTTACTTCTTGAAGAGAAAAGAGGAAGTTTTAGAGCATGAGATAGTTGCTGAATTAGAAGAGGATGAGGAAGTAGAAGCTATTCCTTCGGAAGAGAGATCAGAAATTATAGAAGAGAAGATAAATGAACTTCAAAAATTAGATTATACATCTGTTCCTAAAAAAATATCTCATACAGAGGAAGAGATACTTAAAAGATACTATGGATTAGTAGGAGAAAAAAGAGAATCTTTATTTGAGATAGAAAATGCTTTAGATTTAAAAAGAGGAGAGGGAGAGCACTTATTTGAAGAGGCTTTAACTAAAATATCTTTAGGAGGAGGAAGAAGCTTAAAAATATGAAGTTAAGTAAACTTGTAAATTTTTTAGAAGAAAAATTCCCAAGATCTTTAGCAGAAGAGTGGGATAATGTTGGATTATTGGTAGGAAAAAGAGATTCTAAGATAGATGGAATACTTTTAGCTTTAGATTTAACTGAGAAGGTCATAGATAAAGCTATTGAAGTTGGAGCTAATTTAATTATAACTCATCATCCAATGATATTTAAACCATTAAAAAATATTACTGGTGATACATTAACAGGAAAAAAAATAATAAAATTAATTGAAAATAAAATTTCAGTTTATTCTATGCATACAAATCTAGATTCTTCAAAACATGGATTAAATGATTTTTTAGGAGAAAATATATTGAAATTGAAAAATGGAGTTATATTAGATCCTTTAGAAAAAAATGGAATTGAATATGGAATTGGTAGAGTGTATAAACTAGATGAGGCTTTATCTCTTGAAAAAATATCAGAAATATTGAAAGAAAAATTAGAGTTAAATAGTATAACTGTAGTGAAAGCAAATGAGCAAAAAGAGATAAAAAAAATAGCTTTAGTAAGTGGTTCTGGAGCATCGTACTGGAGAAAAGCTAAGAAATTAGGAGCGGGAGTTCTAATTACAGGAGATGTAAAATATCATGAAGCCATGGATGCAAAAGAGGAAAACTTTAGTCTGATTGATATTGGACATTTTGAAAGTGAATGGGTTTTTTCAAACTTATTAGAAGATATACTGAAAAAAGAGTTTGAAATAGATATAACAATTTTTAATGATGGCCCAGTTTTTGAAAAAATGTAAGGAGAACATAGGAATGCTAAAAAAAGTAACATTAGGTGCATTATTTCTTTCGACTTTGGTCCTTGGAAAAATAAATGATTATAGAAATGTTTTTTCTGAAGAGAATAAAACTAATTTAACAACTTTAGTTGAAACATTTCAAAAAGAAACAGGAAAAAAACTATATTTAAATACGTTAGAAGAAAACGAAGGGTTTGAAGCAGAAGAGCAAGAAAAAACAGTGATTATAAATTTAATAAAAAATAAAGAGAGTGAAAATGGAATATTGAAAGTTCAATTGAAGATCTCTCAAGATTTAAATCCTGATGAAATCTCATCTGATTTAACACTTCTTTTAACAAATGTAGAGGAGTTTGCAGCAGAAAAAGATGAAACTGTTGTAGCGACAAATTTAGTTGAAGGCTTACAAGAGATATTTGTAGCTTCATCTCAAAACGAAGAAGATAGTAAGGAATTAGAACAGTTGTCATTAGGTACTAAAGTATTTTTAGGAATTGTATTGACAATTTTACTATTATCTATTAGAATAATACAGGTAAAAAGAAAAAAGAAAAAATATAAGTTTAATAAAAAATAGGTATTAGGGTTAATCGCTTGCATTAGCAAGAGGAAAGTCCGGGCTCCATAGAGCAAAAGGGTAGCTAACGGCTACTAAAGGAAACTTTAAGGAAAGTGCCACAGAAAATAGACCGCTACTTTATGTAGTAAGGGTGAAAAGGTGGTGTAAGAGACCACCAGTTCTTTAGGAGACTAAAGAAGCTAGGTAAACCCCCTTTGGAGCAAGACTAAATAGGAGAGAAATAGGGGTTGCTCGTCCTCTCTCAGGGTAAGTTGCTTGAAGCTATAAGCAATTATAGCTCTAGATAAATGATTAACAAATACAAAACCCGGCTTACTTAATGCCTATTAAAAAAGAAGAAAGAGTCAAGAAATTTTAAAAAATTCCTTGGCTTTATTTTTTATAAAAAATCTTATTAGGAGAAGTATAATATGAAAAAAATGAAACTTGTAGTAGGTGTAATATTATTAACATTAATTGGATGTACTCCTTTAGAGAAAAGACAAAGTGAAGAGGAGCGTATATTGTTACCAACGGTTCCTAAAGAAGCTTATGATGTAACTATTTCTACAATATCTGAGGGTGATTTTATACCTCAAACAGATATAATTCATACAGGTCAAAATGTATCGTTAGCTGAAAATGCAATAACAGAAGTAAAATTAAATGGAGTAGATCAAGTTAATATATCGAAAAAACAAGTAAGAAATAAATTGGTATATAATGGTTCTTCAACAACACCGTTTACGGGATCATTTGCAGCGGTAGTAGGTGTTCATAAACACTATGTTGAAGAGTACAAAGATGGTAAATTGGATGGATATAAAATTTGGTATTCAGAAGCAGGAAGAGTAGGAATGAAAGAACCATATGTAGATGGAGTGAAAAGTGGAGTCCAAGAAACTTATTACAGAAATAACGGGAATATTCGTTCGAAGATAACTTATTCAGGTGGAAGAGTGTCAGGACCGATGAGTTGGTATGATAATAAAGGTAAAATGGTTTATCAAGAGGACTTTAAAGGTGGAAATGGTGAATGGGTAGCTTATTGGGATAATGGACAAGTTAGAGAAAAAGGAAGACTTGCAAATGGCTTAGCAAATGGTGAATGGAGATATTTCACACAAAAAGGTGAGTTAGAAAAAGTTACTATCTTTAGAAATGGTTCGCCAACTTCACAAGAATGGCATAAATAAAATAAGTTGACAAATAATAAAAAAAATGATAATATATACAGTAGATTAAGCTTGGATAAGGTCGTCAGCAACCGAATCTAGCGATCTTTATACTTTTGGAGGTGTTAGAATGTACGCAGTTATAAAAACTGGAGGAAAACAGTACAAAGTTGCAGTAGGTGAAGTATTAAGAGTTGAAAAACTAAATGCTGAAGTTAACACAACTGTAGAATTAACGGATGTTCTTTTAGTATCAAACAATGGAGAGGTTAAAGTTGGAACTCCTGTTGTTGAAGGTGCTAAAGTAGTAGCAGAGGTTGTAGCTCAAGGTAAAGGAGCAAAAGTTGTTAACTTCAAATACAAGCCAAAAACTGGATATCACAGAAAGAAAGGTCACAGACAACTTTTCACTGAGATCAAAGTTACAGCAATCAACGCATAATTAATTTATGACAAAGATTGAAGTATTTAAAAAAAGTGGCAAAGTAGTTAGATACAGAGCCAATGGTCATGCAGAATATGCAGAGTACGGACAAGATATTGTTTGTGCAGCTATTTCGATGGCGATGCAGTTTCCTTTAGGAGGATTGCAAGAGATTTTGGATATTACTCCAAAATTCGAAATTGACTCTGATGGGTACTTAGACGTTGATATGAGAGGAATGGATTTTTCTCATAAGGAAAAGGAAGTTCATGTATTATTAGATACAATGGTATTAATGTTGAAAGAACTATCTAAGGGTTATCCTAAACACATAAAGCTTGTAGAGAAGGAGGAAATTTAGATGCTATTTACATTAAATATACAATTATTTGCGAAGAAAAAAGGACAAGGTTCTGTTAAGAACGGAAGAGATTCTAATCCAAATTACCTTGGAGTTAAAAAGTATGATGGAGAGGTTGTAAAAGCTGGAAACATCATCGTTAGACAAAGAGGAAACAAATTCCACGCTGGAAACAACATGGGATGTGGAAAAGATCATACTCTATTCGCATTAATCGATGGATACGTAAAGTTCGAGAGATTAGGAAGAGACAAGAAGCAAGTTTCAGTTTACGCTGAAAAAGCTAACTAAGATTCTTTTAAAGAAGAGATTTTTTTAATCTCTTCTTTTTTTCATATCCAAATATTTTAGTAACTACTCAGCTGGTAGATTACAAAAAATAAAAAATAGCTAAATAATAGGAGATTTCTATATCGTTAGAT
>NZ_JTLI01000103.1 GCF_000799075.1 Cetobacterium sp. ZOR0034 | reverse complement strand
TGTCAGAGAGTCAATATAGACAAGCAGCTGTAGATTATAACTCAGCAGTATTAAATTACTATGTAGCATTTGAAACGTACAGATCATCACTTATTTAATATTAGGAGGAAACATGAAGAAGGGATTATTCATATTATCAGCAGCAGCGATGTTAATAACTGCATGTGGAAAAAAAGAGGAAGCAGTAGTAGAAAAACCAAAAAAACCAGTAGTAGTAACAAAAATAGTTAAAGAAGAAGTAGCGGATGTGTATACGACAGATGGAAGCTTAGTTCCACAAGAAAAAGTTAATCATACACTAGATACTCAAGGTACGGTAGCAGTTGTACTAAAGAAGAACGGAGATTTTGTTAACAAGGGTGAGGTTATAGTAAGATTTACAGATGCTAAAGTTCAATCAAGCTTTGAGGCAGCTAAATTTAATTTACAATCAACAAAAAATAACTATGAAAAATTTAATAAGCTTTACGAAAAGCAAATGGTGTCACAACTTGAATTTTTAAGTTATAGAGATGCCTATACAAATGCGGTAGCGGATTATGCATCGAAAGAATCTAATTTTAATAAATTAACAAGAAGATCTGAGATAACAGGATTAGTAGGAAATCTAAATCTTAAATCAGGGAATATAGTAGAAGCGAATTCAACAGTATTTACAGTTGTAGATGAGAACATGATGGAGATAACTGTAGACTTCCCAGGATACTGGCTGAGCAGTGTAAAAGAGGGTTCACCAGTAACTTTAATGGTATCTGATTTAGGTGGGAAAGAGTTTGATGGAAAGATTAAATCAATCAATCCAATAGCAGACTCTGAAACAAAGAAATTCCCAGTAAAATTATCGGTAGATAATAAATCAAAAGAATTAAAAGATGGAATGTATACAAAAGTAGTTATACCTACAGAAAAAAGAGAGAGCTTAGTTGTTCCACAAGAATCTGTATTTATAAGAGATTTATTAAGTTATGTTTATAAAATAGAGAATGGAAAAGTAAAAAGAGTAGAGGTAAAAACAGGGGCTACTGTAAAACCAAACATTGAAATTATATCAAAAGAGTTGCAAGTGGGAGATTTGATTGTAGCTGATGGTATATTTGGATTAGCTGATGGAGACGAAGTTACAATAAATAACGAAACAAAATAGAAATTGAAGAGGTGAAATATATATGTCATTAGCAGGTATTGCTATACGTAGACCAGTTGCAACGGTAATGGTGATGGTTTCGATGGTATTCTTA
>NZ_JTLI01000102.1 GCF_000799075.1 Cetobacterium sp. ZOR0034 | reverse complement strand
ATCTAACGATATAGAAATCTCCTATTATTTAGCTATTTTTTATTTTTTGTAATCTACCAGCTGAGTAGTTACTAAATAATCTCGTATTATAGAATTTTTTTTCTCGTTAAAATTAATTATAAATATAATTATTAATTAAATATCAATAAATTCAATAATATATATCTCGTATTATACATAAAATACGACCTTTAATAATATTAAAGTTTTTTATAATTATTTTAATATAAAGTTTATGTTATTCTTAATTAAAGATTTATTTTTATAAAATAACTTATACAGGCCTCGCGTCGTTTTTTTTGTCCTTTTGCACCAATTAGCCTTTTTAGTCAATAAAATCCTAACCTTTAATCTAATTGACCTATATACTTATTATTTAAATATATATAGACTAACATACCTCATTCCTGTAAAATATTAAAGGCTAACAGGAGGAGATAAGAATGATATACGGTTTCTGCAGAGTAAGTACAAAACATCAAAATTTACAAAGGCAAATAGATGCACTTGTTAAATACGGTATTAATCAGCGTTTCATATTTACAGATAAATATACTGGAAAAACTTTAGATAGAGAAGGACTAAATGAACTCTTAATTATATTAAAATCTGGAGATACTTTAGTTGTTAAAGAGATTGATAGATTGGGAAGAAACAGAAAAGATTTTTTATAAAGCTGCTTTTTCTAACAGGAGCAGTTTAAGTGAGGAAAAGATAATAGCTTTTCTCAAAAGCAAAAACCTTTGATTGCTACTTTAATGGCAAACGGGCATAATATAGGCTTTTCAAAGATGGCTATCTCTAGTTCTATAGAGGAATCTGTACTCAGAAGAACCAATGAATTTTATTTCAATAGTGATGCTTTATCTAAGGCCCAGAAACGATTGGTAAATTATCATCATTCACTTGAAATAGTTAAAAATTGGGGGAATGGTGATAAATCTTCTTCAGATGGAATGAGAGTTCCTATAAATTCAAAGACTATTTATGCTGACTATAATGCTCATTATGGGAATAAAGGCGGTGGAATTTATAGACACGTTAGCGATCAATATACGCCTTTTTATGTTCAAATACTTGAAGGAAGAGATAGTAACCACGTCTTAGATGGTCTTCTTTATCATGAATCAGATTTAGAAATTTATGATCATTCTACAGATACAGCAGGGTATACAGAGCAGATGTTCGCTCTTACATATCTTTTAGGCTTTAATTTCAAACCAAGAATAAAAAATTTAGAGCAACAACAGCTTTACTATTTCGAGAACATTGAATTAGATGAAAAAAAATTCAAAAAGATTAATGAAAAAGTAATAGTTGAAAACTATAACGAGATTCTAAGATTAATTGAATCTATTAAATGTGGAAAAGTAAAAGCTTCTCTGATTCTTCAGAAAATAAACTCATACAACAGGGATAACGGAGTGGCAAGAGGATTAAAAGAGATTGGAAGGATATTGAAAACCAGATATATATTGAATTATTTTACAGATGGAGAACTAAGAAAAGAAGTTCAAAAAATGCTTAATAAAGGAGAATCTATAAATTCTGTTGGAAGACTTATGTTTTTTGGTAAACATGGAAGACTTAACGAAGCTACAATAGACAATCAATTAGAAAAAGCAAGCTGTCTGAATATACTTCTATCTTCTCTAATTATTTGGAATTCTAGATATTTAGAAAAAGTAAAATTAATTGTTCAAAATGAAGAGTGGTTTGATGAAAAGGACTTTCAAAGAGTTAGTCCATTAGGAACTCAACATGTGAATTTTCTTGGAAAATATATTTTTGAAGAAAATAAAATAGATACAGCAGATGGATTAAGAGAAATTCTGATCAAGGCTTGAGGTTTAAACACCAAAAAGCCTTGATTTTATTGACTAATAAAAGAGATTTAGAAGTCCTCTAAATCTCTTTTTATTTTAATTATTATTTCCTATTTTAGCTAGATATATTCCTATTAAGACAATTAAAATACCAAAAATTTCTTGAAAAGTAAGGTTTTCTCTAAAAATAAAATAAGAGTACAAAGCTGCAATGTAACTACTCAGCTGGTAGATTACAAAAAATAAAAAATAGCTAAATAATAGGAGATTTCTATATCGTTAGATATAG
>NZ_JTLI01000101.1 GCF_000799075.1 Cetobacterium sp. ZOR0034 | reverse complement strand
GCAAAAGCAAGAAGGTAGATTTTTACAGGGAACTAGCGGTTCTGAAAGTGCAGGTGGAACTGGTGGAGCATCAACAGTAACTCTTACTACAAGCCATCTACCAGCTCATAATCATGGCGGTTCTGTTACAATTGCTTCAGCTGGAGACCATAGGCATCAAGTTGATAACCATGCCCATACTCAGCCACCTCATGTTCATACATATGAACGTTTTACAATAAATGCAAATGCTTCTTCAAAATCTGCGGAATATACAAATGATGATTACAAATGGCAATCTACAAATACTTCTAGCAATGGCGGAGAAAATACAGGAGGTTCAGCACCAAATACAAATACAACTGGTTTACATGGACACAGTGCAACCTTATCTATAAATAATACTGGAAGTGGAAGCTCATTTAGTATTATTCCACTATATTTAAAGGTAAATATATGGAAAAGATTAACTTAATCTCTTCCATATACAAACTGTATAGTAAGGTGGCATTATATCAAACGATGTTCCTGACCCAGTATTTCCTATAGAGATACTTGGTGTTGAACTAGATGTCGTTACATTTGTTGTATTTACTGTTATAGCTGGAGTCGCAGAACCTGTATTATCTCCACCTGAAGTTGAGGTGTAGTTTCTTCTTACAGAAGGGTCAGCTCCAGCATTCCTTCTATATCTAGCATCTGCTACAGAGCCGAACGGTCCTTGATGTTCTGAAGGCGTTCCAGATTCGTGATTATGAGAAGGTTGTGTATGAACATGTGAAGCCTGTGTAGCTGTATGATTATGGTTAGCAGTATGTGTATGGCCTCCTTGTGAAGCACTATGATTGTGTACTGGAATATTTGCTAAAGCTAAGGTAACAGAACTTCTTCCTCCAGTTGTACTAGGACTAGCTGAACCATAAAGAAATCTGTTCTCAATCTTACTCCAAGTAGTATTAGGATATAGGGTTGCAGGG
>NZ_JTLI01000100.1 GCF_000799075.1 Cetobacterium sp. ZOR0034 | reverse complement strand
ATAAGAGAAGCTAATGATATGGGGGTGATTTGTGGTGTAACTACAAATCCGAGCTTAATAGTAAAAGAAGGAAGAGTATTTAAAGAAGTTATAAAAGAGATAACAGAGATTGTAGATGGACCAATAAGTGCTGAGGTAATCTCTTTAGAAGCAGATAAAATGGTAGAGGAAGCTATCCCTTTGACAGAGATTCATGAAAATATAGTTATAAAACTTCCAATGACGATTGAAGGATTAAAAGCTTGTAAAAAATTGTCTGAGATAGGTATAAAAACAAATGTGACGCTTATATTTACTCCTTCTCAAGCTCTTTTAGCAGCAAGAGCAGGTGCGACATATGTAAGCCCATTTTTAGGAAGACTTGATGATGTAGGAACAGATAGTGTAACTTTGATTTCAGAAATTGCGGAGATTTTTGAAAAGCATAACTTAAATACAGAAATTATAGCAGCTAGTATTAGAAATCCTTGGCATGCTAAAGAAGCGGCAAAAGCAGGAGCTCATATAGGAACAATTCCATATTC
>NZ_JTLI01000099.1 GCF_000799075.1 Cetobacterium sp. ZOR0034 | reverse complement strand
GATTCGCGATAAGAGAAGGAGGAAGAACGGTAGCTTCTGGAGTTGTTGCAGAAATTACTAAGTAATCTTACTTAAAGATAATATATTGAGAGAGTTAAGTTAAATCTTAACTCTCTTTTTTATTTTTTCATTTATAAAAATATGATATAATATGAAAAAATAGAAAGGACAACATATGGTAGTTGATTTTACAAATATTATAGAGACATTTGAAACCATAAGTTTTATAGGAATAATATTAATTTGGATGTCTTTTTTAATTGGATTGAAATTTCCTGATTGGGATTTTAAATTGAAAATAAAGCATAGAAATATATTAACACATAGTCCAATAATTCTTTGGATAATGATATATTTTTATAATACTCAAAAAGATGTTGAAGTATTTAGGTTTGCAATTATGGGATTTGCTTTAGCAATAGGTTTACATATGATTTTTGATTTTTTCCCGAAAGGGTGGTCAAGAGGTGCATTAATATATTTTCCATATTTAAAACTTGGATTAGGAGTTAAAGGAAGTAAAGGATTTATATTTTCTACAAGTATTTACTGTATATTTTTAGCAATAAAATATTCAAAACATTATCTAGAGGTGATTATATTAACATTCTTAGGAGTGTACACTATTATTAAAAATATAAAAAAAGAAGAGAAGTTTTTTAGACCCTTTAGCTTTTTTGCAACGACATGTGTATTTTTAAGTGCAGTAAAATATGATGAAATAAGTGGAAGTATAGGAATTGTTGTACACTTTATTTTGGAAAAAATAAAAATCCTGTTTTAGTACATCAAAATTGAAATAAATCCTGTAGCTTAACTTGACAAAACAGCTTGAATTTTAATATAATTTAACTAAATAAAAGGATTGAGAGGAGAAAAAATGAGAGACATAAAATTTTTAGTAGAGCAAGCTACTAAAATCAGAAAAGACATTGTTCAAATGATTTGTAAATCTAAGTCAGGACATCCAGGAGGATCATTATCAGCGGCGGATATAG
>NZ_JTLI01000098.1 GCF_000799075.1 Cetobacterium sp. ZOR0034 | reverse complement strand
TGTTTTTTGCAAGGCCAAATTCCCTGTTTTTGAAAAGCAAAGCTACAGGGAATTTTCTTCCTATCCTAATCCTGATTCTTTTAATCTTTTACTTGATCCATTAAATAAAATTAGATGACTGTGATGAACTAATCGATCAATAAGAGCAGCTGTCATGTTTTCGTCATATAAAATAGTAACCCACCGACTAAACTCTAAATTGGTAGTTAGAACAATGCTACATTTCTCATAGCAATCTGAGATAATTTGAAATATTAATTGTGCTCCTTCTCTATCAAGAGGAACATATCCCCATTCATCTAAAATTAACAAATCTAGTTTTTCAAACTTTTTTAAAAAAGTACTTAAACTTCCTTTCTTTTTAGCTTCACTCAAATGATTTACAAGCGTGCTAGTTCGATAAAATTTTACATGCTTACCTTCGTTACAAGCGCTCAGCCCTAATGCACAAGCCATATGTGTTTTTCCTGTTCCAACACTTCCATATAAAATTAAATTCTTTTTTTCAGTAATAAAATTCAAATTTTTCAATTCATTTTCTCCAAGTGAACTAGGTAAGGAAATCTCTTGAAAAGAGTATCCATCAAAGCTTCTAACAACAGGGAAAGATGCTAATTTAATAGCTCTCTCAATCTTCATGATATCTCTATGATTAACTTCTCTTTCTAGAAGATCACATAAAAATTCTTCATAATTTTTTGCTTGAATATTTTTGTAAATTTCAGAAAAATTTCGACTAAGCCTTAAACGTTTACAATAATTAGCTATTTTTTCTTGCATTAGTTCCCCCTTCTATTGACCGTTAGCAAAGCATCGTATACTCCAATATTAGGAGATACTTCTTTAACAGCAGGTTGATTATTATTCAACCTTAACTTTTCTACTTTTGGATACTTATCTAATCTTGATTTTAAGTACATTTTCATATTATCAAGTGATGAAATATTTTTATCTAAACACTCTTCGGTAATTTGAAGAGCTTTTTCAAATCCTTTATCTTCTGTTACTTCTGCCATAAATCTGAAAATTTGCTTTTCTTTTTCTTCATTTAATTCTTTAAGTTGTTCACTAATTTTCAAAGGAAACAATTCATAAATACCGCTGTATTTAATAGCTCTTGGATAACGTGATAACTGAGTTAAATAAGGTAACCAGTTAATTAACTCGCTTGGTAAATCTCCATACAACCTATCATGAGTAACAATTTCTTTTAAATTTGAATCTAAAACAATAATATCAGTAGCTCCAATTTTTATCCTCAGATTTTCTCCAGCGAATTTAGGAGCGCTTGAATATCTAAATTTACTTTCTAAAATAAATCTCCCACATTTATCTGCTTTAAGAATTTTAATTAAAGATGAATCGAATTCTGTAAGAGGAAGATTTAATAAATTATCTTTGTCTAATTTGTGTAAATCAGATATTAAGGTTCCTTTAATATAATGTTCTCGATTTAAATCTTCATCGCACATATTAAGTAAAAGTTTGTTAAAGCTTTTAATATTGTCTACAATTGGAGCTGGCACCAATAGATTTCTTCTTAAATATCCAACTTTGTTTTCTACACTTCCTTTTTCATTTCCACTTGCTGGATTACAAAAGGCTGT
Source organism: Cetobacterium sp. ZOR0034 (assembly GCF_000799075.1). Classification (NCBI taxonomy): domain Bacteria; kingdom Fusobacteriati; phylum Fusobacteriota; class Fusobacteriia; order Fusobacteriales; family Fusobacteriaceae; genus Cetobacterium; species Cetobacterium sp. ZOR0034. The sequence continues at coordinate 840 of NZ_JTLI01000098.1, read as the reverse complement.
ATCAAAATTAAAGTGATTTTTAAATCTCGAAAATTCATCTGTTAAATCCCGTTCTTTACCTCTCGAAACTCTTTTTACCGCAGTACTCATATTATCAAACCAAATTCTTTTTGGGATACCATTGATATGTCTAAATATATTTATCAAACCTTCAAACAAACATTGTTGATTTTGTCCTCTGAAAATTTGAATATACCCAGCATTACTAAATGGAAAGGTTACGTTTAAGCTAAAACCATCTACTAATTCAGATTTATTCCAAAATTGTATAGCTCCAAAATCAACCTGCATTTCTCCTGCGCTGTGCAAAAGAGGCAATGAACTTGAAGATTGATTCCATATATCTTGCTTTCTTGCTTTAAAATAGTCAGTCACGGTTCGATAAGAACCTTTATACGAGTGTTCTTTGCATAATCTAGAATAAACTTTAGTTGCTGTATGTCGTTGTTTTTTTCGCATGATTTTATCTTCAACAATCCACTTATCAATAATTTCTTTGAATGGATCTAAAATACTCACACCATAATTATGCGGTTTTACTATTTTGCTATTAAAATCTTCTTTCTCAATATATTTACGAATAGTTTTTACATCAACTTTTGTAATTCTAGATATTTCTGCCTTACTTTTCCCTTCATTATAATACAAATTTCTGATATAATTGATTTGAGTCATTGTTAACATCCTTTCTGTTATCCCCCTGTAGTTTAGTAGTGTTTATTACAAGGGTTATAATATCAGATTAAGGATTTATCTGTGGCTTTTTTTATTTTTTCTGCTTTGCAAATACAGGGAAATTTGCTTTGCAATAACATCCTATTTTATTTTACAATAAACATC
>NZ_JTLI01000097.1 GCF_000799075.1 Cetobacterium sp. ZOR0034 | reverse complement strand
AATGGTGCGACACGTTTCGTAATGAAAAGTTACGACATGTTAAAAGTAGCTTAGAATAAGCGAAATAACAGAGAACTGTATTTTCGAGAAGTAGAATGAAGGAGTAACGCCCTGAAATGCTTCCTCTGATACTCCGATATGCGATTAGGTTCTAACTAAACCCAATGGTATAAAGCTCGGTAAAGTCGGCTGAGAGTTATCCCTAACAGGTTAAGCTGAGGAAATGCGAACCAGAGGTGGTCGAGATAATGATAGGTCGGGGGTCAAATCCATATGGTAAGAATGCACTTATGTGCTGACAAAGTTTCGAATGTACGGCTCTAAAAATTGATATGACAGAAATGTTGTAACCGCAAAAATGTGGGGTAAGTGGCGATTAGTAAAACTCGTTGATATGAAACTCGCTATACTGTTAAAGGCAGTATCCAGCTTACAGGGCTATAGAAACTACCTAAGTAGATTTAATGATAGAAAATATGGAACGTGGAAAGCAAGACACAACAAAAAAAA
>NZ_JTLI01000096.1 GCF_000799075.1 Cetobacterium sp. ZOR0034 | reverse complement strand
GTTCTCTGTTATTTCGCTTATTCTAAGCTACTTTTAACATGTCGTAACTTTTCATTACGAAACGTGTCGCACCATTGAAATTATTTTTACCTTGCTCAGTTGGATATGTATGTGCGTCAACTATAGTCCACATATATGTATCTTCTTGTTCAAATAGTGCATTAGTCATAACATCTCTACGTTCATCCTCTGCAACAAAACGCTTTCCTGATTTATTTACAAATATTCTATCCTCAACACTTCCCTCTATATTTCCACTCAAACTTCCATTTATAGGATCTCCCATCGGAAGAAGCTGAATGTACTGTAAACCAACCAAGTTTGCTGCTGCTTTTTCAGCTGCCATAAACATAACTTCACCTGTTGCTCCCGGATGATTTGTTGTTGGGATATCTTTTGTAAGCTTTGAGTTATAGTGTTGACGAAGTTCAACGTTAGCACCAAATCCACCTGTTGCAATTACAACTCCATTTTTAGCTTTTGCTACAATATTTTCTTTTCTTCCTAATGCTTTCACTCCTACAACTCTTCCGTTTTCTAATATTAAATCTTCAACTTTTGTATCTGTCAGCACTGTTATTCCCTTATTTTTAGAGATATAATCCTCGTAAGTTCCTATGAATCCTGTTCCTAAAGGTTTTTCTGGTTTGTGACTTCTTGGATATAAAGCTCCTAAAACTGTAAATATCTCATCTTTGAATCCCATTCCTAAGCTTTCTAACCATTCGATTCCTGGATATGAATTTTCAACAAAAGTTTTTATTAAAACTGGTTTTCCTAATTTATCTCCACCTTCAAATGTATGTTTATAATGTAAATCTACTGAATCTTCTATTCCTAAAGGTTTTTGTCTCTTTGGGTCTACAGCATTATATGCTGATCCAGCAATAAGAGTGTTCCCTCCAACTCTTGGCATCTTCTCTAAAACTAATACTGTTGCACCATTTTGATGAGCTGAAACTGCTGCTGCTAAACCAGCTCCTCCACCTCCAACTACAATTACATCTGCATTATACTCTCTATTCTCTTTTACTGTATTTGTTACAACTTTTTTTCTCAATGTATTTAAATCCCCGCCTGCTGCTCTTAATGCTCTTGTTATAGCAGCAATTACCCCTTTACTTGTTGCTGTAGCTCCTGCAACCTCATCCACTCCAAGACTTTGATACTCAACAACCTCTGCTGGAATTCTTTGTAAAGCTACATCTGATATAAGTGGACTCTCATCATGTTTTACTATTTTTACACTTTCTATTTTTTTCGAATTAACTTTAACCTCAACTTGGATATTATCTTTATATCCTGGTGCAGAACCTATATATGTTCCTGGCTTAAAATTAGATGCTACAGCAAATTTTGAAATAATAAGTGTCGATAAAATTAACTTATCAATCATTTTAAATTTCATATCTCCTCCCGTTTTGCGCAATCGGTTGCGCATTATTTTTTATGATTATATTACTATAAAAACTATAAAATGTCAATTTTTAAATTATTATGTAATAAAATACTATATTTAAATATAAAAAGATATAGTGTAAAATAAAAAGGTAGTAATTAAAAGTTTATGGAGAAAAATATGGGAAAAATTACATTAAAAGACATTGCTGCTAAAACTGGATATAGTATTTCAACTATATCAAGAAGTTTAAGTGATAATAATCGAATTCCTTTAGAAACAAGGGAAGAAATAAAAAAAATAGCAAAAGAGTTAAACTATACTATAGATATTAATGCTCGAAACCTTTCTAAAAAAAGTTCAAATACAATTGGTGTTTTCATGCAAGATGATTTTTTTAAAATACCTCATAGCACATTTACAAATGTATTTTGGAGCACACTTCACGAAGAGATTCAATTAAAAAAATACGAACCCGCTTTATATCTCTTTAAAAATACCGAAGATTTTAAATACAAAGTTTCACAACTTTTCAATAGTGGAATTATTGATGGAATTATAATCTTTTCAAAAATGCTAACGAATAGTGAAATTGAATTTTTAAAAGAGATGAAATATCCTTACTCTCTTCTTTATTATGGTCCTGAAAAATATTCTGAAGAAGTTTTTACTGCTGATAACTACAGTGCTGGAAAAATAATCACTCAATATCTTTTAAATCGGAACTTAAAATCTATTCTTACTATAACAACTGACATGACTCCTAGTTTTAAAATGAGAACTCTAGGTTTTAAACATGCTTTAGAAGAAAACGGAGTGACCTTCAACGAAAATTCAGTTATAAAGTCCTCACCATCTTTTGAAAACGGAGTAGCTATAGCTCACGAGTTATATGGAAAACTGGGCACAATTGATGCTATTTTTGCTCAGCACGATATTTGGGCTCTAGGATTAATAAAAGGATTTAATGATTTAGGAGTTAAAATTCCTGATGAAGTATCTATTATTGGTCATGATAATCTTAGCTTTAAAAATTGGTTTTCACCTGAACTTACAAGTTTTACAATTGAAACAAAGAAAATATGCTTTGATGCTATCGAAAGTTTAATAGAGGATAAAATCTATCAAAGAAAAAAAATCCCTACTTCTAAAACTTTAGGAACACTTTTTCTTGGAAAAAGTGTAAAATAATTTACTAATTATTGAAGGAACTCTACTACTCTTTATGTATAAAAGAGCAAGGAAAATCAAAGTTCAACAGGAGGTTTAAAATGAAAAAATTAGTTATAGCTTTTTTATTTAGTTTAATATTTATTGCTTGTTCTAATACAAATGTTAATCCTACTCCTGCAACTACAGCTGTTATGGAGATGGATCAAATGGATACGGATAATTTTGGACCTAAACTAGATGTAGATACTTTTAACTGAAACAATACTAAAGGAGATGATAAATATCATCTCCTTTAGTATTTATTTCCATCTATTTTATCTATTTTCACCTACTACAGAAAAACGCTTTTGAATATAACTTTTATTTTTCAACTCATCAACCATAGCTATAGCAAAATCTGCATAACTGATATAGCTCTCACCTTTCGAATTAACGATTGCAACCTCTCCTCCTAATTTATACTCTCCTGTTCTAATCCCTTCTGCATCAAAGAAACCAGCAGGACTTAGATATGTCCATTTCACATCATCTCTTTTTCTTAATAAATCCAATGAATCAGACGATGCTGTTGCTAGTGCTAAATATTCTTTTGGGAATTCCGGAGTATCTATAAGCTGAATTTTCAAACTTTCATCTGTATATAAGCTACCTGCTCCACCTACTATCAATAAACGTGTTTCTGAATTTGAAAGTGTATCAGCTAAATGCTCGATAACTGTTGACTGTTGTCCAAATTTTTTCTCTTCCCAAACACCAAAAGCTGAAATTACAGCATCGAACCCTTTAAAATCTTCACTTTTTAAATCCATAATATCTTTTTCTACAGCTTGAATCCCTAAAGTTTTATCTTCATTTCTTACAAATGCTACAACCTCATATCCTTTATCAACTGCTTCTTTTACAACCAGTCTTCCCACTCTTCCGTTTGCTGCTACAACTGCTATCTTCATTTTAAATCCTCCCTTTTTACTCTTTTTTCTAAAATTTTCTTGTTTTTTTCCTTAGATGATATTATAATACTTTTTTAAATCTCTTTTGTGAAGTACGCACTTTAAGGTGCTATAGTTACTCTAGAGAAACCATATTGAAAATATTAGTATTTGGAAGGTGTATATATGAAAAATTTACCTGCATGCCCTGTTGAAGTTACAGTTATGTTTATTAGTGACCGTTGGAAAATTTTAATTCTTCGTGATTTGATGGATGGAACAAAAAGATTCAGCGAATTAAAAAAATCTTTGGGAACAATCAGTCAAAAAGTTTTAACATCAAACTTGAGAACTATGGAGTCTTACGAAATTTTAACAAGAACAGTCTATCCTGTAGTTCCACCTAAAGTTGAGTATTCACTTACACCTCTCGGATATAGCTTAAAACCTGTAATAGATTCTATGGCCGCTTGGGGAGAACACTTTAAAGAAAAGACGAATATTTAAAAACTATATCGGAGGGGAATATGGAAGAGATTAAACATAAAAAAAATAAAAGTTCTATTATAAGAGTTATCGTATCTAATTATGATATGACTGGTATTAAAGAAATTAAAGTTTTATATCAAAAACAAGGGGGAGTTGATACCTTTAATTTAAAAACGATTATAAACTTAGAATCTGGTAACCTTGAGATTATCAGTTGCAAGCCAAAAGAAAGAGAAAAATATAGATACGAATTTAACTGCAAAACAGAAATAAATACTATTAGTATTACAAAAAAAGATAAGGTTTTAAAAAAAGAGATTAGAAAGTATTCTCTTGAATTATATTTTAAAAATGAAAAAAAAGATACTGTTGTTGCAAAAGTAACTGATTTATTAAAAGCTCCGGATAAGATTGAAGGAGAAAGAAATCATTTAAGAAAATTATCATCTTCAACAGAAAGAAAACTACTTTCTAAAACCTTGTGTAAAAATTATTCTGAAATAAGTAAAACTCCTATTGAGGAAATTGATTCTATAAAAATTTATAAAATTAAAAGATTTTTAAATTATCGTTCTAATTTTCTAATATATTTTGCTTTGATTAATGATTTCTTATGTGCAGGAGTAAAAGAAGACGATATAAATGAAGTTTGGCTTATACAGGATAAAGAACATACTGCTTTTCTTGAAAATAGAATTGAAAAGATTACGGATTATATTTTTGATAAATTATCAAAGGATATTGAAAATAAAAAAAATCAATTTGAAAAAAGAATTAAAAAATATAAAACCTCTCTTGAAGAATTAAAAACTGAAACTCTAGAAAAAAATAAAACTTTTTATATAGATAGTATTAAAACTAAAATAACAAATTTAGAAAATAAAATTACAGAACTTTCTTTATATAACTCTAAAGAAAGCTTGAAAGAGGATTTAATTAAAATCATTAGTATTTTTACAAACCTTAGACACTCTTTGATGCATTATGACTATAAGTCTTTTGAAAATCTCTTTGAAAATATTGAGAATGAAGAATTGAAAAATTTATTAGATCTTAATCTTTTTAAATCTATAAGAATGAGTGATGAATTTAAAACTAAAAATAGAACAAATTATTTAGATGGAACAGAAAGCTTTACAATAGTTAAAAAACACCAAAATCTAAAAAAATTATATACATACTATAATAATCTTTGTGACAAAAAAAATGGATTCAATACTTTTATCAACAGTTTTTTTGTAACTGATGGTATTGAAAATACTGATTTTAAAAATTTAATTATTCTACATTTTGAAAAGGAGATGGAAGAGTATAAAAAATCTATTGAATATTACAAGATTAAAATTTCAAATGAGAAAAACAAAAGTAAGAAAGAAAAATTAAAAGAAAAAATAGATTTATTACAATCTGAATTAATAAATATGAGAGAGCACAAAAATCTTTTAAAACAAATTTATTTCTTTGATATTCATAATTCTATTAAATATAAAGAATTGTATTCTGAAAGAAAAAATTTAATCGAACAATATAATCTTCAAATCAATGGAGTAAAAGATGTTACTGCAATAAATCATATTAATACAAAACTTTTAAGCTTAAAAAATAAAATGGATAAAATAACAAAACAAAACTCTTTATACAGATTAAAATACAAACTTAAAATTGCATATTCTTTTCTAATGATTGAATTTGATGGAGATGTAAGTAAATTTAAAAATAACTTTGATCCAACAAATTTAGAAAAAAGAGTTGAATATTTAGATAAAAAAGAGGAATACTTAAATTATACAGCTCCTAAAAACAAATTCAATTTTGCAAAACTTGAAGAGGAACTTCAAAAAATTCAAAGTACTTCAGAGATGGGAGCTGACTATTTAAACGTTAGCCCTGAAAATAACCTATTTAAATTTTACATTTTAACATATATCATGTTACCAGTTGAGTTTAAAGGAGATTTTTTAGGCTTTGTTAAGAACCATTACTATAATATTAAAAATGTTGATTTCATGGATGAAAGCCTTCTTGATGAAAACGAAGTTGATAGCAATAAATTAAATGAAAAAATAGAAAATTTAAAAGATAGTAGTTTTTTTAATAAAATTAGATTATTTGAAAAGAATATTAAGAAATATGAGATTGTTAAATATTCAGTTTCTACTCAGGAAAATATGAAGGAGTATTTTAAACAATTGAATTTAGATATTCCTTATCTAGACTATAAATCTACTGATGAAATTGGAATATTTAATAAAAATATGATTTTACCTATTTTCAAGTACTACCAAAATGTATTTAAACTTTGTAATGATATTGAGATTCATGCCTTGTTAGCATTGGCAAATAAAAAACAACAAAATTTAGAATACGCTATCTATTGCTGTAGCAAAAAGAATTCATTAAATTATAATGAGCTTTTAAAGACGTTCAATAGAAAGACATATCAAAATTTATCTTTTATTAGAAATAAAATTGCTCATTTAAATTATAAAGAACTTTTTAGTGATCTTTTTAATAATGAATTAGATTTGAATACTAAAGTTAGATGTCTTATTGAATTTTCTCAAAATAATAAATTCGATCAAATTGACCTTGGAATGAATTTTATTAATGATTATTATATGAAAAAAACTAGATTTATCTTTAATCAAAGGAGGTTAAGAGACCTCAATGTTCCTTCAAAAGAAAAGATTATTGATGGAAAAAGAAAACAACAAAATGATAGTAATAATGAATTATTAAAAAAATATGGGTTGTCTCGAACTAATATAAAAGATATCTTTAATAAAGCCTGGTATTAAGTCAAGTTTTTAAACATAATTTTATAAATTATGCAACTTGTTTCTGATAATCAGCTGGAGATAAATA
>NZ_JTLI01000095.1 GCF_000799075.1 Cetobacterium sp. ZOR0034 | reverse complement strand
TGCGGTGCACCCCATTATTTGGACACAAATAATGGGGTGCTTTTTGTATGGCAAAATTAACGAGAGAACAACGAATTGAAATGTATGGCAGATATAAATCAGGAGAGCCAATAAGAAAATTAGCACTCGCGTATAGAATCAATAGAAGTAATGTTGACTATTTAATGAAATTAATCAATCATCATGGAATTGAGATTTTGGATAATACTTCAAAAACACACTATGATCCAGAATGGAAAAAACAAATAATCGAAGAGGTTATAATTGGTGAAAAATCAGTATATCAAACGTCAATTAAACATGGCCTATCAAGTCCTGGAGTGTTGTGCAATTGGATAAAGCAGTATAAAACGGCTGGATATGTTATAGTGGAGAAAAGAAAAGGGAGACCATCCACTATGAAAAAACCAACGAAAAAATACGAAAATATGACAGATGCAGAAAAAATCAAATATTTAGAGAACAAAAATTTGTACTTAGAATTGGAAAATGATTATTTAAAAAAGTTAGATGCCGTCATTCAGAAACGAAAACAACAACCGCCGAAAAAGTAGCGATTGGAGCTGAATTGCGGCAGAAATATCCATTATTGATGGTGCTTAAAGTTATGCAATTAAGTCGATCAACATTCTATTATCACCTGAATCGAACAATAAGTGATGAAACGAGAAAACTTATAAACGAAATCAAAGCCATTTTTGAAGAGCATAAAAGTCGTTATGGGTACCGTCGTATCACGCTTGAATTGAAGAATCGTGGCTTTATAGTCAATCACAAACGCGTGAAACGCATTATGAGTGAACTCAAATTGTATGGTAAGAAACCAAAGTCGAAAACACGCTATAATTCATATCAAGGTGACTTAAAAGGAACATGTAAAAATCAATTATTAACGAAAGTTGTTGATACGAAAAGAAATAACACTTACTACAGTCGTCAATTTACAACGACACAGCCAAATCAAATTTGGGCAACAGATGTGAGTGAATTTAGAATTGCGGCAGGAAAACTGTACTTATCACCAATCCTAGACTTGCATTGTCGGGATATTGTGTCTGTCGCCATTTCAACATCACCAAATTTTGAACAAACGATGACTATGTTGCAGACCGCTTTTGCGAAATATCCGAAGCTAGATAATTTAATCTTCCAATCAGATCAAGGCTGGCAATACCAAATGCGTCCGTATCGTGAAGCGCTACAAAATCGTGGAATTGTCCAATCGATGTCTCGGAAAGGAAATTGCTTGGATAACTCACCGATGGAAAATTTCTTTAGTCTGTTAAAAAATGAAATGTTTTATGGTCACGAAGATGAATTTGAAACGCTTGAAGATTTAAAACTGGCAATTGAAACATATATTGAGTATTATAATACCAAACGTATTTCAGTAAAATTAAAAGGACTGACTCCTGTTCAATACAGAAATCAATCCTTACTTGTTTAAAATTTTATACTGTCCAAATTATTGGGTTCACCACAATCAGTGCATGTACTGGTACGTCTTTTTCCTTCTCACTCATGTTGGCCTTTGTGTCCTCAAACTTGCCTCATAAAAAAAAGCCTAGCGACTTCCTATTCTCGCAGGGCGAACCCAACTACATTCGGCACCAAAGAGCTTAACTTCTGTGTTCGGCATGGGTACAGGTGTGTCCTCTTCGTCATCATCACTAGACTTCTTCTTTTCTTTCAAGGATTGATTCCTCAAAACTAGATAACTCACGACATCTTTTCTTCTTTGAACTCATCTCTTTGGATAAGTCCTCGACCTATTAGTACGAGTCAGCTACACATGTCACCATGCTTCCACCTCTCGCCTATCAACCTCGTCGTCTTCAAGGGGTCTTACTTCACTTGGAATGGGAAGTCTCATCTTGAGGGAGGCTTCACGCTTAGATGCTTTCAGCGTTTATCCCTTCCATACGTAGCTACCCAGCTGTGCCTCTGGCGAGACAACTGGTGCACCAGCGGTATGTCCATCCCGGTCCTCTCGTACTAGGGACAGCTCCTCTCAAACTTCCTACGCCCACGACGGATAGGGACCGAACTGTCTCACGACGTTCTGAACCCAGCTCGCGTACCGCTTTAATGGGCGAACAGCCCAACCCTTGGGACCTACTCCAGCCCCAGGATGCGATGAGCCGACATCGAGGTGCCAAACCTCCCCGTCGATGTGAACTCTTGGGGGAGATCAGCCTGTTATCCCCAGGGTAGCTTTTATCCGTTGAGCGACGGCCCTTCCATTCGGTACCGCCGGATCACTAAGCCCGACTTTCGTCCCTGCTCGACTTGTTGGTCTCGCAGTCAAGCTCCCTTTTGCCTTTGCACTCTGCGAATGATTTCCTACCATTCTGAGGGAACCTTTGGGCGCCTCCGTTACTCTTTGGGAGGCGACCGCCCCAGTCAAACTGCCCACCAGACACTGTCCTCCAACCGGATTACGGTTGCGAGTTAGAAACTCAATGCACAAAGGGTGGTATCCCAACAGTGACTCCAGGCACACTTGCGTGCACCCTTCTTTGTCTCCCACCTATCCTGTACATCATACACCAAGTTTCAATATCAAGCTACAGTAAAGCTCCATGGGGTCTTTCCGTCCTGTCGCGGGTAACCTGCATCTTCACAGGTACTAAGATTTCACCGGATCTCTCGTTGAGACAGTGCCCGAGTCGTTACGCCATTCGTGCGGGTCAGAACTTACCTGACAAGGAATTTCGCTACCTTAGGACCGTTATAGTTACGGCCGCCGTTTACTGGGGCTTCAATTCATAGCTTCGCGTTCCCGCTAACCACTCCTTTTAACCTTCCAGCACCGGGCAGGCGTCACCCCCTATACATCGTCTTGCGACTTAGCAGAGAGCTGTGTTTTTGATAAACAGTCGCTCGGGCCTTTTCACTGCGGCTCATATTCCTATGAGCGCCCCTTCTCCCGAAGTTACGGGGCCATTTTGCCGAGTTCCTTAACGAGAGTTCTTCCGATCGTCTTAGGATTCTCACCTTGCCCACCTGTGTCGGTTATCGGTACGGGTACTTATTGCTCTCCTTAGAAGCTTTTCTTGGAAGCTTGGTTTCAGTTGCTTCGTCCTGAGACTCCCCATCACGTTTCAACCTCAGGTATGCGGATTTGCCTACATACCAGCCTTTACGCTTAGACGCACTCTTCCATCCGTGCGCTCAACCTAACCTTCTTCGTCACTCCATCGTCAATCGATCAATAAATAGTACAGGAATATCAACCTGTTGTCCATCGGCTACGCCTTTCGGCCTCACCTTAGGTCCCGACTTACCCCCAGCGGACGAGCCTTCCTGGGGAACCCTTAGGCTTTCGACGGGCAGGATTCTCACCTGCCTTTCGCTACTCACACCGGCATTCTCACTTCTATACGCTCCAATGCTCCTTCCGGTACACCTTCTTCGCTGTATAGAACGCTCCCCTACCATCCATCTTCCGATGAATCCGCAGCTTCGGTGGTATGTTTAGCCCCGGTACATTTTCGGCGCAGGGTCACTCGACTAGTGAGCTATTACGCACTCTTTAAAGGGTGGCTGCTTCTAAGCCAACCTCCTAGTTGTCTGTGCATCCCCACATCCTTTCCCACTTAACATACACTTTGGGACCTTAGCTGGCGGTCTGGGCTGTTTCCCTTTTGACCATGGACCTTATCACCCACAGTCTGACTCCCGGATATGTCTTCTTGGCATTCGGAGTTTGACTATACTCAGTAATCCGAGGTGGACCCATCATACAATCAGTGCTCTACCTCCAAGAGACTCAATTCCGAGGCTAGCCCTAAAGCTATTTCGGGGAGAACCAGCTATCTCTGAGTTCGATTGGAATTTCACCGCTAGCCACAGCTCATCCCCGCACTTTTCAACGTGCGTGGGTTCGGGCCTCCAGTGCATGTTACTGCACCTTCACCCTGGCCATGGCTAGATCACTCAGTTTCGGGTCTACAACAACGTACTCACTCGCCCTATTCAGACTCGCTTTCGCTTCGGCTCCGCCTCTTCAGCTTAACCTTGCACGTTATCGTAACTCGCCGGCTCTTTCTACAAAAAGCACGCCATCACCCATGAACGGGCTCTGACTTCTTGTAGGCACATGGTTTCAGGTTCTCTTTCACTCCCCTTCCGGGGTGCTTTTCACCTTTCCCTCACGGTACTGGTTCACTATCGGTCACTAGAGAGTATTTAGCCTTACGAGATGGTCCTCGCAGATTCCGTCCAGATTTCTCGTGTCTGAACGTACTCAGGATCCTGTCCAGAGTCCAGCTACTTTCGAATACAGGACTTTCACCTTCTTCGGTCGACCTTCCCAGATCGTTCTTCTAATAGCCAGTTTTCTTACTCCTAATGGACAGTCCTACAACCCCAGTCCGAAGACTGGTTTGGGCTTCTCCCCGTTCGCTCGCCGCTACTTAGGGAATCGTTTTTACTTTCTTCTCCTCCAGGTAATGAGATGTTTCAGTTCCCTGGGTTGCTTCTCCATACACTATGTGTTCATGTATGAGTATCTGTGCTTCACCACAGATGGGTTCCCCCATTCGGATATCACCGGATCACTGCGTGCTTACCACTCCCCGATGCATTTCGTCGTTTGCCACGTCCTTCGTCAGCTTCTAGTGCCAAGGCATTCACCATGCGCCCTTATTAACTTAACCTTTATTTGTGTTCTTAGAATCCTAAGCAATCTTCCAAACTTGTGTTGTGTTCCCTTTCATCTCTGAAAGTGTTCAATCTTTACTTTTGACAGTTTTTTACTTGTTTGTTTTGATTTGCTTATTTACTTTTTATTCTCATAAAAAGTAGATGTCGTTGTTATCTAGTTTTCAAAAATCATCCTGAGAAATTCATTCATGCTTTCACCTCTCACGGCTCAAATAATTTCACCTTCGCTCCGAATCACTTTCGGTTCGCTCGCTCTCTTTATTTTTCTGCCATGCGTATTCTTACGAATACCGGTTTCATCACACGCTTGCTTCCTCAAAACTAAATGAAATCTCCAAGTTTGTCTTCCAAACTCTACACCCTGCACTCTTCAGTGCTTTTTGTATCTTGCGATACCATCGTTTTATCATAACATCCGGAAATGTCATGCTTTCTCCATAGAAAGGAGGTGATCCATCCCCACCTTCCGGTAGGGATACCTTGTTACGACTTCACCCCAATCGCTTATCCCACCTTAGACGGCTCCCTCCGATTCCTCGGTTAAGCCACCGGCTTTGGGTGTTATAAACTCTCGTGGTGTGACGGGCGGTGTGTACAAGACCCGGGAACGTATTCACCGCAGCATTCTGATCTGCGATTACTAGCGAATCCGACTTCACGCAGTCGAGTTGCAGACTGCGATCCGAACTTAGACTGGCTTTATGGGGTCCGCTTACCCTCGCAGGTTCGCTTCCCTTTGTACCAGCCATTGTAGTACGTGTGTAGCCCAACTCATAAGGGGCATGATGATTTGACGTCATCCCCACCTTCCTCCGGTTTATCACCGGCAGTCTCCTTAAAGTCCCCACCTTCACGTGCTGGCAACTAAGGACAAGGGTTGCGCTCGTTGCGGGACTTAACCCAACATCTCACGACACGAGCTGACGACAACCATGCACCACCTGTCACCATTGTCCCCGAAGGGAAAGTCCTATCTCTAGGACGGTCACTGGGATGTCAAGAGTTGGTAAGGTTCTTCGCGTTGCTTCGAATTAAACCACATACTCCTCCGCTTGTGCGGGTCCCCGTCAATTCCTTTGAGTTTCAGCCTTGCGACCGTACTCCCCAGGCGGAGTGCTTACTCCGTTTGGTTCAGCACTGAGGGATCGCTCCCCCAACACTTAGCACTCATCGTTTACGGCGTGGACTACCAGGGTATCTAATCCTGTTTGCTCCCCACGCTTTCGCGCCTCAGCGTCAGTTGTCGTCCAGAAAGCCGCCTTCGCCACTGGTGTTCCTCCTAATATCTACGCATTTCACCGCTACACTAGGAATTCCGCTTTCCTCTCCGACACTCAAGTGCTCCAGTTTCCAACGCATTTCAACGGTTGAGCCGTTGGCTTTCACGTCAGACTTAAAGCACCGCCTACACGCCCTTTACGCCCAATAATTCCGGATAACGCTCGCCACCTACGTATTACCGCGGCTGCTGGCACGTAGTTAGCCGTGGCTTTCTGGTAAGGTACCGTCATAATAAGAGCATTTCCTCTCCTATCCATTCTTCCCTTACAACAGTGCTTTACAACCCGAAGGCCTTCTTCGCACACGCGGCGTTGCTCCATCAGACTTGCGTCCATTGTGGAAAATTCCCTACTGCTGCCTCCCGTAGGAGTCTGGGCCGTGTCTCAGTCCCAGTGTGGCCGATCACCCTCTCAGGTCGGCTACGCATCGTCGCCTTGGTAGGCCGTTACCCCACCAACTAGCTAATGCGCCGCAGGTCCATCCTCAAGCGAAGCCCGAAAGCTCCTTTTAAACCGATGAGATGCCTCATCTGTTCCTATTCGGTATTAGCAGTCGTTTCCAACTGTTATCCCTATCTCAAGGGCAGGTTACCTACGTGTTACTCACCCGTTCGCCGCTCACTTCCAATTCGTCCGAAGACGCTTCTTCCGTTCGCTCGACTTGCATGTATTAGG
>NZ_JTLI01000094.1 GCF_000799075.1 Cetobacterium sp. ZOR0034 | reverse complement strand
AACTGCGACAAAAGTATAAAAAACTGCGACAAAAGTATAAAAAACTGCGACAAAAGTGTTTACTTTCGCAGTTGTATGTGATATATTTTGTTAAATGCTTATTTTAAAGGAGTTTTGAAACATGACAATAGAGAAAATGAAACCATTTTCAAAAAATGGTTTATTAAAAAATTTAGAAGATAAAGAGTACTTTCTCTTATACAAAAAAGAAACTAATCAAATAATTTATATCCAAAGAAGAAAAGAAGTTTTTATTATAACGGAAAATGTATTTAATTTAACTGAAAAAGTTGATAAAGATTGTTTAATTGAGGAATCATTAATGGAACTTCAGTTATTAAGTTTAATACATGAAAATTATAAAATTTTATGGAATGAAGATTTTTCACTCGATTATGGTGGTGAACTATGAGTTTAAAAGAAATTTTATACAAAGATAATGATATTATTATGATTGAAGAAAATGAAATTAATTCACTATTATCACTACAACTTGCTTTTAATTATATTTTAAAAGAAGCTCAGGCGTTTTATAAAATGGAGAATACTGAAACAGTATTTTCAATTGAAATTAGTAGTTTAATTAAATTTTGTGGTTCAAATAAAAAAGATCACAATAGTATGATTATAAATACATTAAGAAAATTATTAACAACTGAAATTAAAGTTGTTAATGGCAAATATCTGACAGTTTTTACTTTTTTATCCCAATATGAAATAAAAGAAAAAAAAATATATTTAGAATGTCCAAGTACTGTTAGAGAAAGATTAAGAAAATCTAATTACTATACTGCATTAAATTTTGATTTATTGAATCTTTTTAAAAGCAAATACAGTTTAAAAATATATGAAATAGTTAAAAGATATAATTTTAGTACCCCTAAGATAAGTATAGACAAATTTCAGAAAATAACTGGTTATCCGAATAGTTATAAAAATAATGACATAACAAGAAGGGTATTAGAAAAAGCAAAAGATGAAATAAAAGTTCTTGAAAATATTTCTCTTGAATGGGAAATTGAAAAAGATGGAAGAACATGGAAATATATAAGATTTTTTACTAATGATAATATAATTTCAATAGTTCCATTATTTTCTGAAAAATTAATAAATTCTATAGAAAAATCTAGAAAAAATAGATTTGTTGATGATTCCTATTCTCAAAAGGCTATGGAAAAATTACTTCAAAAATATGATGAAAAAGATATAATTAAAGCTCTTGGAGAACTTTATAAATATAATTCAGAAATTAAAAGTTTTTCTAAAATATTAACTTCTAAAATTGAAGATATAAAAAATTCAAAAATGGATAAAATCAAGGAAAATCAAGGGTATACATTAGGTCAAGAACAGATTGAAACAGCCTTTAAAAGCGATTTTACAGAGCCAAAAAAATCTGATTTAGATATTGAAAAAGAAAAAGTATCAAACTTAATAAGAAATAGTGATTTATCAACAAACAAACGAATGAATTTATGGTCTCAACTCGCAGAAATACAAAATTTAGAAGATTTAGAAAAATTTAAAAACAATTTATAAAGGAGTGTTTTTATCTGAAATTTCAACTATATCAATAACATCACTATTATTTTTGTTCTCAATTTTTTCTATTCGATTTCCCCAAGTAAACTTTAAACTAGTAACCTTTCTTCCAGTTTTTATTTTTTCTAATTTTAAATTTGGAAAATATGGAGGTAATTCTTTCAAAATTTGATTTAATACTCTTTTATTAATAATATCAAAATCATATGTTTCTGGAATCCCTAAATCATTTCTAAATTCATCTATTGTAAATATATGTTCTTTTTTCTTTTCCCATTCTTTTAAAAGAGAATATAACAATTGAGAATAACCACTTTTTAAATTTGTATATTCTTCTAAATTTTGTATAGTAAATGGCTCTTTTATATCGTTTAACATATAACGGAATGAACTATTTACCTTAATTTGAAATTTCCCTTCATCTTCAAATGATTCATAATCAATAAATAAACTAAAAATTTTTACACCATTTTCTTTTTTTATTTTTATTGATGTTTTTTTTAGTGTATTGTATAAATCTTCTAAATAATCAAACATTTCTTTATTTGACATTTTTCTTTTTTTTAATTTACTTAAAGAACTCATTTCGTTTATATTGAATACTAATAAATTATCGTCTTGATTCATAACCTTACAACATAGAGCAAACACTAAATTTCTTTGATTCATAGATAATCCTTGAAATTGTACTCTATGAAAATCTTTATGATGTTTCAATTCTAAATTAGTTCCCATAAAATCACCTCAAAATCATTATAACACTAATCACTAACAAGTCAATATTATTTGTACGGGATAACACCATTTTTTGTACGGGATAATACCGTTTTTTGTACGGGATAATACCGTTTTTTGTACGGGATAATACCGTTTTTTGTAC
>NZ_JTLI01000093.1 GCF_000799075.1 Cetobacterium sp. ZOR0034 | reverse complement strand
TACGGGATAATACCGTTTTTTGTACGGGATAATACCGTTTTTTGTACGGGATAATACCGTTTTTTGTACGGGATAACCTTAAATAAGCATTGATTTTATTGGGCTAAATTAATGCCGAAAGTATTTAAAAGAATTAAAAGAAAAAAAGATTCTAAAGATACGCGTACGCGAAGAAAAAAGAATTTGAATTTTTTAAAATTTTATAAAACAACAAAAAACTTAAAATAATCAATTTAAAATTCTAAACCCACATTCTAAACCACATTTAAACGCTCTAAAATGCCTTAAAAAATAAGTTTAACACATTTTAGCATAAAATACTTGTGTCGATGATTACACATAGCTTAAAATAGATTTTGTAAAGAATTAGTTATTTTTTTAATAATTAAAAAAAATTAAGAAATTTCAGAATTTTTACTAAATTTTAGATTTGCTTTGTATTTACTGGGTTAAATGATATTTTTAGCTTAAAATTAATAAAAAACCTCTTGTAAATAACCAAAATAAGTATTACAATTGTAATACGAAATATTAAAGGAGGTTTTTTATGTCAATTATTTCTGTTAGATTAAATACTGATGAAGAACTATTATTAAAAAAAGTTGCTGATTTTGAAGGTGTTGGGCTTTCTAGTTATATAAAAAAAATAGTTTTTGAAAGATTGGAAGAAGAATATGATTTAAAAGTTGCTGAAAATGCTTATAAAACTCATGTAGAATCAAACCAAAAAACTTACTCTTTTGATAGTGTAATTGAGGAATTAGGAATTGATTTATGATTAAATATAAAGTTGAATTTTCAGAAACATCTTTAGGGCATTTAAAAAAATTAGATAAATCAGTTCAAACAATTATTTTAAAATGGATTAAAAAAAATCTTGTTGATTGTAATAATCCTAAAGCACATGGAAAAGCATTAGTAGGAAATAAAAAAGGATTTTGGAGATACAGAGTAGGTAACTATAGATTACTTTGTAATATCCATGATGAGGTATTAACTATATTAGTTCTTGAAGTAGGACATAGAAGTGAAATTTATAAAAAATAAATTGAGATTTTAACATAAATATTTTATAATTTTAGTACAAAGCTGAATAAGGAATAAAAACCAAAGAAAATAGAGAGATTTGCACATCTCTCTATTTTTTATAAAAAAATCTTGATAATAATTTATTTCTACAGTAGTATATATTATAGGTTATTAGCCTATAATATATACTGGAGGTGTATGATTTTATGAAAAAAGCTTCAGAACAAAAAATTTTTGCTAAAGCATATGAAATTAAAGAAAAAATTATTAATTCTAGTAAAATTGTGAACTACCCCGCCCTAAAGAGGACGGGGCTTCGTGGGAAGTATCTTAGTAATTTAAGATATCTTAATCACGC
>NZ_JTLI01000092.1 GCF_000799075.1 Cetobacterium sp. ZOR0034 | reverse complement strand
TCGAAAAAGCAAGAAAAACAGTGTAAATAGGATATATTTTGTATAAAATTTAGTGTATTGTCTATACTCTAGTCTAAATAATACATAGGCAAACAATAGAAAAAAAGCAAGGTTTTAGCCTTGCTAGTAGGCTAAGTATCTAGCCTAACCTTATAATTTCAAAATTTTTAATAATCATCAAATACATATGAACACTGTGGGCAAAAATTATTAAATTTACTATAACCTACAAATTTACACCTTGGACAAGCCACAGAATGTAAATCTTCTACTGCATTTTTTAATTTATTTTGTATTATTGGATAAGTTTCTTTAATAAATTCAATATATTTTTTATCAATTATTTCACCATGGATTCCTCTATTTGCGATTTTACAAATTTCCAATATGGAATCAGCTGTAGTCTTATCTATAGTCTCATTTTTTTTCAATATTTGAATATTTTTTATAATGGGTATTTTTTCATTAAATCCAACTTTTTCAGATATTTCATTCAATAATGTTTGAATTTCAAATCTTACTTTAAATAAAAATATTATTTCATCACTAAGGTTATCAAAATTTATTTTCTTCTCAATGTTAAAAGTATCTTTCTTCATTTCTTTTTCCAGATATTGTATTTTTTTGTCATTTGGAAGTTGTGGATTTATTTGTAAATTATTTGTTATAGAGCTATTTAAATTTAAACTCATAATCTGATTTTGAATATTCTTTATATCAGATTTAACTTCTTTTGTTGCATTTTCAACTTCTTTTTTTATTTTTACTCCTAATAATTCAACTTCCGAAAATAAAGGAACTATCAATAAAAATATCCATAATATAAATATTAAAGTATATGGTGTTAACTTTTCAAATGTTATCGAATTTGAAAATAATATGGTTTTGTTATACAAAACAAAGGCAGTGCTAATAACTAATATAATAAAATACCACCTTTTTATAATTCGATCAATAAAATTTTTTATAATTTTATTCCCTCCTAAGATAAATTATACAATTATTTTTTTAAGTATAATAAAAAATGCAGTGACTATCTACACTCAGCAATTTGTTTTAAATAATCGCTATTTTCTTTTAACCTTATTTTTAATTTCGATTTTATAATTGGAGTAAGTTCTAACATAAAATCTCTCATCTCTTTATGTAGCTTTAATTCTTTGTCATAAGCAATTACTTCATTTATATCATTAAATGTTCTCTCGATAATACCATTAATAGATATCATCATTACATCAGTTAGGTTATTTTTTATGACTTCCTTTTCTAGAATTTTTGCTCCTGTCAAACTTCCTATATTTAATGATTGTTGATTATTATATTTTTTTAATATATACTTTAAAATTTTAAAATATTCTCGAATATATTCTTCTGATACAGGCTTGTCTTGAAGTCTAGATTTTATTTCTGTTACTTCATTAAATGTTTTTGATAAAAGATTCAATTTATTCAATAAATTCTCCATACTCTATTTTTCCTCCTTCTTTTCTTACATTACGCTCTCTTCACACATTACCTTAGCTTGTTTTAACACAAGCTCTGTTGCATCCTCTGTATCCTCTGGAGGATAACCAAACTTTTTAAGAAGTCTTCTTATAGATCTTCTCATTTGAGCTTGTACACTCTCTTTATCGTACCAATCTATAGTCATACTTTTTCTAATAGTATCTGTCAACTGTGTATTGCAAGTAGATTCTAAAATTAATTGCAGAAAAAATCAGAACATTACTCAAACCATTAATCAGAATTTA
>NZ_JTLI01000091.1 GCF_000799075.1 Cetobacterium sp. ZOR0034 | reverse complement strand
TTTTACTCCTTGAGTTCAAATTTTTCAATATTTTTTGGATAAATTTTTTCTATAGTTTCCTTATATAATAAAAAAGAGATAAGATTTTAATCTTATCTCTTTTTGTTATATCTCTATTATATTTTTTAATTTTTAATCGAATGTGGAATCATTAAAGAAATAAACATCAAGACTATTCCAATGATAACTCCCACCCAAGGAGTTGAATGAAATATAAAATTATAATTATCACTTAAAAATATCAAGGTTGTTTTGCCACCAAGAACATTTTCAAAAAGTCCGATACTTTTAAATACGGGATACAATGATGTAAATAAAAATGCACCGACTAAACCACCAAGAATAACATAAATACTTTTTAAATATCCAGCTCCAAAACTGGCTATAGCTGTTCCTGGGCAAAGTCCTATCAGTCCAAAACCGAAAGCTAAAATAAAACTACCCAAAATTACACCTAAGTTCATAGTTTTTATACTAAAATGACCTAAGTCTATAAAATCAAAAGCCACTCCTAAATATGTTAAACTCATACCCCAACCGATAGCAAATATAATAATTTTCATAAGTGTTAAATCTTTTAAGTTAAGCATATTTCTAATTACAACTCTATTTGTAGCTCCAGCATAATAAAGTCCTAGTCCAAATAGAATTCCAAGAATTAAACCTAAAAAAGGTACGTTTCCTAAAATCAAATGTTTCATTTTTACTCACCTACCTTTTTGGCAATTAATATAGCCACCGGAAAAAGAATAACAGTGAAAATTATACTACTTATTGCAAGTTGCATAACTCCACTCATCATATGCCCACTTGTACATCCACCTGCCATTCTTGCTCCAAAAAGCAATAAAACTCCACCTATAAAAAGCTTAATTCTTGAGATATCATCTTTTTCTAAAAGATTAGTCAACTCTATAAAATCTTTATTTTTTCTAAAAAATATCTTCCCGAGCATACCTCCTAAAAATATACCCAAAGCAAAAATTAAACCAAAATTATATGGAACAGCAATACTTTTGGCTATACCGTCTTGATTATAATACTCCACAGTACTATAAAAATCTTTTCCAGCTCTGAAAACTATATCTTCTTGAAAAGATGTTTGCATCATTCCAGATAAAACACTAAACTGGGTTGAAATTCCAATTGGTTTAATCAAAAATAAAGATATAAAAAAAACTGAACCTAAAACAATACCTTTTAAAATCCATTTGTTTTTCATATTTTTCCTCCTCTATAGAACTTTATCTGTAACTTTTTATTCGGAAAAAAATTATTTTTTCTTTTTTATAATTTATATAAAAAATAGCAGCTCACAAAATGACGTGAGCTGCTTTTCTTTTCCCTTCATAACGTTGTATAATATCAATATGAATAAAAATACTAAACCTTTAAAATATATTTTTGAAAATCATTTCCATCAAATCTGGGATAATATTAAACATAAATTCCCTAAAAATCTTCACTCTTCTATCTGGAATAACGTTTCCAAATTTTTAGATTGTGGTGATATTTCGCGAGGATACACTGCTTTTAAGTGCACTGCGTGCTCGCATATGCATATTGTCGGTTTCTCTTGTAAATCTAGATTTTGTTCTTCTTGTGGAAAAATATATGCTGAAAGTTGGGCACTTAAACTTAAGGATGAACTACTTGATGTTGAGCACATTCATGCGACATTTTCTTTACCTGATGGTTTTTGTAGAAACTTCTTTTTTTACAATCGTCACAAACTTGCTGATTTAGCAAATGCAGCTCACCAATCTCTTAAGTATTCTTTTAAAAAGCTTGGTATTCATTCATTCGGTGTAATCATTAACATTCACACTTTCTCTAGAAACCTTGATTGGAATCCTCATGTCCACTGTATCTTTACTTTTGGAGGATACGATAAAAATCAAAAATGGAAAAATATTAAAACCATGCCTTATCAAGTTCTTAGAAAATCTTGGCAAAAATGTACATTAGATATCATTGCTCAATATGCTAAACTCAATAATAACAGAAATTTAAAGAATAAAATTTCACTTTGTTATCATAAATACAAAACTGGCTTTTATGTTAATTCAGATAAAAAAATTAATAATATTTTTGAAATTGCTAAATACATAGGGAGATATTTAGCGCGTCCAGCTATCGCCGAATATAGAATAACTAATA